>DATEKT010000191.1:0-2174 GCA_035277305.1 Steroidobacteraceae bacterium
ATGCTGTCCCAGAAAGCGGCGAACGCGTGCGGACCTTCGAGCGTCAGGCGCGCCGCGTAGTCGAACATGTGCAGATGACCGAGCACATCGTCGAGAGTCCAGCGTTTGAATTGGGTCGGCAGCGAGAAGCGTGCAGCGTCGACGCCGGCCAGCAACGCGTACAACGCGTCACATTCGTCGCGATAGTCGATTGCCTGAGTCAGCATCGCGAGCACCCGTCGTTATGGGGCTCACTGTAGCATCCTTCTCTTCTCCACCGCCGCCGCCAGCTTTTCCAGCACCCCGACCGAAGTCGCCCAGTCGATGCAGCCGTCGGTGATGCTCTGCCCGTAGACGAGCGGCTGGCCCGGCGTCAAATCCTGCCGTCCGGCGACCAGATGGCTCTCGACCATGATGCCGGCGATGCGGCGCTCCCCGCCTTCGATCTGCTGTGCGATGTCGCCCGCCACGCCCGGCTGATTCTCCGGACGCTTGCTGCTGTTGCCGTGACTGATATCGATCATGACTTGCGGCCGCAGGCCGGCGCCGCTGATCGCTGCGCAGACGCTCGCGACGCTTGCCGCGTCGTAGTTCGGCGCTTTGCCGCCGCGCAAAATGATGTGGCAGTCGTCATTGCCGGCGGTCGTTGCGATCGCGCTGCGGCCCTGCTTGGTCACGGCCAGGAAGTGATGCGGGTGCGCGGCTGCCTGCACCGCGTCGATTGCGATCTTCACGTTGCCGTCGGTGCCGTTCTTGAAGCCGACCGGGCACGACAAACCGGACGCGAGCTCGCGATGCACCTGGCTTTCGGTGGTGCGCGCGCCGATGGCGCCCCAGGCGACCAGGTCGCCGATGAACTGCGGCGTGATCATGTCCAGGAATTCGCAGCCTGCAGGTACGCCAAGCCGGTTGATGTCGACCAGCAGTCCGCGCGCTACGCGCAGGCCCTTGTTGATGTGGAAACTGCCGTCCAGGTCCGGATCGTTGATGAGTCCCTTCCAGCCGACGGTGGTGCGCGGCTTCTCGAAATACACGCGCATGACGATCTCGAGCGCGCCCTTGAACCGCTCGCGTTGCTCGCGCAGCCGGCCGGCGTATTCCAGCGCTGCGGCGGTATCGTGAATCGAGCACGGGCCGATGACGACGGCGAGGCGATCGTCCGTGCCGTGCAGGATTCCCTGCAGAGAGCGGCGCGCCGCCGTCACGGTCGCCGATGCCTGATCGCCGAGCGGATACTCGTGCATGAGCTCTTCGGGCGTGCTCAGCTCACGGATGTCCCGGATGCGCAGGTCGTCGGTACGAATGTTCATATATAAAAAAAACCGCCAGGGGTCTGGCGGTTTTTACGTTTCTCGATGTGAGTGGGGTTCAGTTCGAGCGCAACGCTTCCGCCAGCGGGGCTGGGTCGTGGTAGTACCCGTACCAATAGCGGTGCGACCTGGAATTCATGGCGGTCATTGATAGCACAGTCCTATCGCCAGATCCATAACGTTGGTGCCGGTCGGGCCGGTGCGATGCAGGTCGCCGAGCGCATCCAGCAACGGGTAGCTGTCGTGGCGTCGCAGGAAGTCCTGCGGGTCCAGGCCCCGCGCTCGCGCCCGCGCAACGGTCGAGCCGTCGACGAACGCACCAGCTGCATCGGTCGGTCCGTCGCTGCCATCCGACCCTGCGCTCAGCATTGCGACGTTATCTAGACCCTGCAACTCCAGCGCCGCGACCAGAGCGAACTCCTGGTTACGGCCGCCGCGACCGTTGCCTTCGACCGCGAGCGTAGTCTCTCCTCCTGCCAGCACTACAGTCGGTGCGGTCGCTTGCCTCAGCGCCGCCGCGAATCGACGCGCGGCTTCGTGAGTGTGCCCCTGCATTTCCGTCGTCAGGATCTCGACGCGGAATCCCGCCGCGCGCGCTGCGTGCGCCGCTGCCTCGATCGAGATGCGATTGCTTGCAACGATGCGATACGGTGAGCTGCGCAGAAGAGCCGACGCCTCTTTCGGCGTCTCCGCAATGCGCCCTGCAGCGCCGCCTTCGAGGTGCTCGACTACAGCGCGTGGCAACGAATCGCGCAAGCCATAGCGATCCACGATGGCGATGCACTCCGCAAAGGTCGTCGGATCCGCGACCGTCGGCCCGGAGCCGATCGCGGCCGGCGCATCGCCGATCACATCGGAGATCGCGAGCGTGCAGAACGTCGTGCA
>DATEKT010000192.1:0-7855 GCA_035277305.1 Steroidobacteraceae bacterium
ACGAACAAGCGTGCGAGCGCGCCGGGATTGGGATGCGTCTCGTAGACGTAACGACCCGTCGCCGGATCGCGCGAGAACGAGAACGCAATCGTGCCGGCGCCGATGCCGCGATAGCTGACCGCATACGTCGCCGTGAACGGCTTGGGGACGACAGCTTCGGCGTGCGCCGTCGAAGCGAGCAGCGCCGTCGCAACCGTCGAAATCAGCAAGGTGCCTGGCCTTCGCATTCAATCTCCGCGACTCATTCGCTGGCTAACCGACGGCGGGCTGTGCGGGTTCCCGCAGCGGCGTGTCCAGCGGCTTGCCGTCGAGCCACACGCGGCCCTCCTGCAACGACAACCGCCCGCGCGCCAGCCAATCGATCGCCTGCGGGTAGATCCTGTGTTCGGCCCGCTGAACTCGCGCTGAAAGCGTCGTTTCGCTGTCCCCGGGCATAACGGGCACCTCGGCCTGGACGATCACCGGGCCGCCGTCGAGCTCTTCCGTGACGAAGTGCACGCTCACCCCGTGCAGTTTCTCGCCGGCTTCCAGCACGCGGCGATGCGTGTGCAGGCCGCGATAGTCGGGCAACAGCGAGGGATGCACATTGAGGATGCGGCCGGGGAAGGCGCCGATGAAGTGCGGTGTGAGAATCCGCATGAAGCCCGCCAGCACGATCAGCTGCGGCTCGTACTGCGCGAGCAAGCGCACCAACGCGTGGTCGTACGTCGCTCGATCGACGAACTCGCGCGGCGCAAGTGTGTGCGTGGCGATGTTCATCGCCGCAGCCGTTTGCAAACCTTCAGCCGCCGCTTTATCGCTGATGACGACGCGAACGTCGACTGGCAGGGTGCCCGCCGCCGCGCGCTCTGCGATGGCGCGCATGTTCGTACCGCGTCCGGAGATCAGGATCGCAATCGGCAGCGGTGTCATCCGCGGATGATCACGCCGCCATCGCCTCGACGTACCTCACCGATGACCACCGGCTCCTCGCCGTGCTCGCGCAACACCTTGAGTGCGCGCTCCGCGTGCTCGGCGGCGACGCAGACGGTCATGCCGATGCCGCAGTTGAACGTGCGATACATCTCGTCGGACGGAATGTTGCCGGCGTGCTGCAGCCAGTCGAACACCGGCGGCCGTGTCCACGTCTGCGCGCTCAGCAATACCTCGAGACCGGCCGGAACGACACGCGGAATGTTCTCCGTCAGTCCGCCGCCCGTGATGTGCGCGAAGCTGTGGACCTGCAGTTGCTTCGCGAGTGCGAGCAGCGGCTTGACGTAGATGCGCGTCGGCTGGAGCAGCGCGTCGTAGAGCGGGCCGCCGTCGAGCTTCGTCTCCGGCGTGGCCTTGGCGGTCTTCAGCAGTTTGCGGATCAGCGAGTAGCCGTTCGAATGCGGTCCGGAGGAGGGCAGGCCGATCACGACGTCGCCCGGGCGCGTGCGGCTGCCATCGATGATCGCTTCCTTCTCGACGATGCCGACACAGAATCCCGCCAGGTCGTAGTCGCCGGCCGAGTACATGCCGGGCATCTCCGCGGTCTCGCCGCCGATGAGCGCCGCGCCGGCCTGCACGCAGCCCTCGACGATGCCTTTGATGACGGACTCCGCGACGTCGACGCTGAGCTTGCCGGTCGCGTAGTAGTCGAGGAAGAACAGCGGCTCCGCGCCCTGCACCACCACGTCGTTCACGCACATCGCGACCAGGTCGATGCCGATCGTGTCGTGGCGCCGGGTCTCGATTGCCAGCCGCAGCTTCGTGCCGACGCCGTCGGTGCCGGAGACCAGCACCGGCTTGCGGTAGCGATCCAGCGGAATCTCGAACAGCGCGCCGAAGCCGCCGAGACCGCCGATGACTTCGGGGCGCAGCGAGCGTTTGACGTAGGGCTTGATGCGCTCGACCAGCTCGTCACCGGCTTCGATGTCGACGCCGGCGTCTTTGTATGTAATCGGCTCTGTTGGCATGGCGCGTGATATTTTACACGCATGTCAGTGCTCCGCTGTCTCCGCTTCTGGCCGGCGCTGCTGCCGGCTCTCCTCGTCGTCGCATCGGCCCGGGCCGTCACCGTCCCGGACCTGTACGAAACCGCGCAACCCGTGGACGGCTCGCGCGATGCGGCGTTCGTCGAGGCGCTCAAGACCGTACTGGTGCGCGTCAGCGGGCAGCGGGACGCGGCGACGCGCGTCGGCGAGGTCAGCGACCCGCGTAAATATGTCCAGCGCTTCGGATTCACCGCGGACAACGTGCTGGAAGTTGGTTTCGACAGCGCGTCGGTGGACCGCCTGCTGTCGAACGCCGGCCTGCCGATCTGGGGTCGCGAGCGGCCCGCGACGGTCGTGATGTTCGGCGCCGAGGACGGGGGTTCGTGGCGCTGGCTGGCTTCGGACACGCCGACGCAGGAGCGCGACGCGATCGAGCGGGTCGCCCGCCAGCGCGGCCTGCCGCTGAAGTGGCCCGTGATGGACGCTCAGGAGCGCGCCGCCGCCAGCTCCGACGCGCCGGGGTTGCTGCAAACGGCGGAACGGTATGGAGCGGACGCGGTGCTGCTCGGCCGTTCGCGAGGCGGCGCGGTCCAGTGGACGCTGATTTCGCGGGAAGGCGCCGCGCAGGCGAGCGGCGGCGTCGACGCCGGTGTGCATCTCGCGGCCGATACGTTCGCGCGCGTGTTCGCCGCCCAGGCGTCCTCGCTCGGCAGCGTCGTCGTCGAAGTCGGCGGAATCTCGAATCTCGACGCGTACGCCGCGACGCTGAACTACCTGGAAGGCATGACGCTGGTGCGCGGCGTCGCACTGGAGCAGGTGACGGGCGAAAAAATGCGCTTCCGGCTCGCCGTGCGCGGCGACGCTGCGACGTTGCGCCGGGCGATCGCTCTCGACCACCGCCTCGTGCCGCTCGACGCGGCGGACGGCTCATCCGGTGCGGGCGACCGGCTCGCGTTCCGCTATCAGCCCTGAGTGACGATGCGGCACATTCCCAATGCGCTCTGCATCCTGCGCATGCTGCTGGTCGTGCCGGTGGCCTGGCTGCTGTGGACTGACAATTACCGGCTGACGCTGGCGATGTTCGCGTTCGCGGCTGCGACCGATGGGCTCGACGGATTTCTGGCCAAGCGTTTTGGCTGGACCTCGGAGCTCGGCAAGATTCTCGACCCGCTCGCCGACAAGATCCTGCTGGTCGGCGTATTCATCACGCTGGCCGCGCTCGGCGTCGTACCGATCTGGCTCGCCGCCACGGCAGTGCTGCGCGACGTGATCATCACCGCCGGGGCGATCATCTACAAAGGTCTCTACGGCTATGGCGAGCTGCAGGGCCGGCCCACGGCCATCAGCAAGCTCAATACGTTGTGCCAGATCATCTTCCTGCTGCTGGTGGTCGCCGGGCGCGCGGTCGACTTTGCGCCGCCGATCGCGATCATGGTTCTCGGCGCGCTCGTGTTCGTCACGACCGTCGTCAGCGGCCTCGACTACGTCATCACTTACTCGCGCCGGGCAATCGAGGTCAGCCGCCGTCGCCGCGGTCTCGCCTAGACCATGGACGCAAAGCAGCTGCCGCTTGGAATCCGGCTGCGCGACACGTCGGTCTTCGCCAGTTACTTCGCCGGCCGCAACCGTTCCGTCGTCGATGCGCTCGAGGCGCTGAGCGCTCGCCGCTCGGGTCCGAGCGACGGTCCGACCTGCGTCTGGGTGCACGGCCCGCTCTCCGTCGGCAAGACACACGTGCTGCAGGCGATGTGCGCCCGCGCGCATGGCAACTCGCACAGCGCCGCTTACTTGCCGCTCGCGGAGGTTGCGCAACTCGGCGGCGAAGTCCTCTCGGGCTACGGCCAGTTCTCGCTGGTCTGTCTCGACGACGCCGAAGCGGTCGCGGGCAATTCAGATTGGGAGCGCGCGCTGTTCCGCTTGCACCGCGAGCTGGACGAGCAGGGCGCGCGACTGGTGCTCGCCGCGCCGGTGCCGCCCGCGGCTTTGCCGTTCAAGCTGGCCGATCTCGCGTCGCGCCTGAATGGCGGAGTCGTTCTGACGCTGCAGCCGTTGGATGAGCAGGAGCAGCTCGAAGCGCTCCAGTTGCGTGCTCAACTGCGCGGCTGCGAGTTGCCGGAAGAGACGGCGCAGTTCCTGCTGCGTCGGCTGCCGCGAAACATGGCTGCACTCTGTGCTTTTCTCGACGAGCTCGATGAGGCGTCGCTCGTCGCGCAGCGCCGGCTCACGGTGCCTTTCGTCAAGGCTGTGATGAAGAGCGCGTAGCTCGCAAGTACGCGACGAACAGCACGAACGTCGCGAGCAGCACGAATACGAACAGCGCCGACCACGCGCGCGTTGCCGGAACGGCGACAGCTTCCATCAATCCGAGGACGAGCGAGGGCGCCAGAGCGAGGGTGAGCCATCCGTATGCGCGCCGACGCCCGGCGTAAAGAAACGGCGCACCGATTGCAAACGGCAACGCGAGCACCGCGCCACCAACCATCCGCGCAGTCGAGGGAGCGATGACGACCCACGAGACGATGAGCGCAACCACTGACATCGTCGCGAGCACGGCCGCCAGTCGCAGGCGACGGGCAATCGAAGGTTCGGATCCGTCAGCCGGAACGTTCAAGCGCGCAGTTTGACGGCGAGATCGGCGACGCGGCGGCCCAGCAGCACCGCGAGCGTGCGCTCGTCGTCGGTGAGCCGTGGCTGCGTGTCGTCGCCGGCGAAATGACTCGCGCCGTACGGCGAGCC
Organism: Steroidobacteraceae bacterium; assembly: GCA_035277305.1. Classification (GTDB taxonomy): domain Bacteria; phylum Pseudomonadota; class Gammaproteobacteria; order Steroidobacterales; family Steroidobacteraceae; genus Steroidobacter. The sequence goes on from DATEKT010000192.1 coordinate 4,695, forward strand.
GCCCGTGCGCGTCGTCGAGAGGGCCGCCTCTGTGTAAGGTATCCCGACTATGTACATGCCGTGATGCAGGAGCGGCAGCATCATCGACAGCAGCGTCGTCTCCTGCCCGCCGTGAATCGTCTGCGTCGACGTGAATACGCCGGCCGGCTTGCCCGCGAGGACGCCGCTGAGCCACAGCGCGCTCGTACCGTCGAGAAAAAACTTGAGCGGCGCCGCCATGTTGCCGAACCGGGTCGGACTGCCCATGACCAGGCCGCCGCACTCCCGCAGATCGTCATGCGTCGCGTAGGGCGGTCCCTCCGCTGGAACGGCGGACTGCGGAGCGTCGATCACGGTCGCGACAGCGGGAACGGTGCGCAGGCGGGCGCTCGCACCCGCGACGGACTCCACTCCGCGGCACACCTGCCGAGCGAGCTCGGCCGTGCTGCCTTTGCGCGAATAAAACAGGACCAGAATTTCGGTCACGCGTGCAAAACCCCGCGAAGCTGTATGAGGCACCCGAGCAGGACGCTGCTCTTGTGGGAGTAATGCAACGCAAAACCCGGGCGCGCGGCGCGAGCATTGTATTCACCTCAGTCTTGACGGTGTAGGCTTCGATTGCTACGGTCGATTGAAAAATCCACCATGGCCCACCTCGCTCGCATGCCGGTATTCCTAGCGGTCGCAGCGCTCGCGCTCGCGGCGTGCGCCGGCGCGCCCGTTCAGGAGATGAGCAACGCCCGCCAGGCCATTCGCGCGGCGCGCGATGCAGGTGCCGAGCGAGCGGCGCCGCAAAAGCTGAACGAAGCGGAAGCCCTGCTGAATCGCGCGGAGGACAGCCTGGAAAGGCGCGCATACCGCGAAGCACGGCGGAACGCGATCGCAGCTCGCGACAAAGCCGCCGAGGCTCTTGGCGCGGCACAGCCGGGCAGCAACACAGGCTGATTCCCTTGTCGGCGATCATCGCACGGCGCTGTTACGTGACCGGGCGCGTGCAAGGCGTCTTCTATCGTGCGTCGACTCGCGAGCGCGCACAGCAGCTGCGCTGTCGCGGCTACGCTCGCAATCTCGCTGACGGCCGGGTCGAGGTGCTGGCGATCGGTGAGCCGGCCGCGGTGGATGCGCTCGTCAAATGGCTTTGGCAGGGACCGCCGGCCGCTCAGGTGCAGGACGTGCAATGCACGGAGGTCGATCCCGGCGATGTCGTCGATCTGGGCGACATGCCGGCTGGCTTCAGCACTCGCTGACTGTGCTTACTGGTAGTGCCAGCGTTTCGCGAGGCGCTCCAGCACGAGGTCCGGGTAATTTCTGCGACCGACGCTGCCGTTGTACCGCGCCAGCGCGCGCGTGTAGTCTCCGCGCTCCCGATCCAGGTAGAACTTCAGGATCGTGCAGCCCATGCGCAGGTTCTGCGGGACGCGCACCAGCTCCTGGTTGGTCATGCCGAGCTGACGCGGCCAGAACGGCATGACCTGCATCAGGCCGACCGCTCCGGCGCTCGACACGGCCCAGCGGTCGAAGCGGCTCTCGACGTCGATGACCGCCATGACGAGGCCCGGCGGCAGCTGCAGGCGGCGAGCCTCGCAGTGCACGTGGCGGAGCAGTTCCTGGCGCTCGCGCGGATCTTTGAGCAGCGGTTTGAGTTTCGGCTCCATCGCCGCGAACCAGACCTGCTCGTCGAATTTGTCCTCGAAACAGGTGCCGGCCGCGAGCGCCTGCTCGAGAAGCTTGCCGAGCTGCGGGTCCTGCTGACGGTCCGCATGTGCCGGCGCGCCGGCGATCAGCGCGAGGAGGAACAATGCTGCGCCCGGGATTTTCAAGCTGTGCAACCGCGTCTGTTGTGCGTGCCTCGCGTCGCACAATATCATGCGCCTACCTCCTCGCACGCAAACCATGAGCGCCGAGAATCTAGAAACCGGCGATGTGCCGCCGCCCTCCAAGAATCCCGCGCGCGGCGTGTATTGGCTGCCGAACGTGTTCACCACGGGCACGTTGTTCGGCGGCTTCTACGCGATCGTCGCGGCCATCAACGGCGACTTCTCGCGCGCCGGCATCGCGATCTTCGTCGCGATGCTGTTCGACGGGCTCGACGGGCGCGTTGCGCGCTGGACCAACACCCAGAGCGACTTCGGCAAGGAGTACGACAGCCTGTGCGACATGGTCGCGTTCGGCGTCGCACCCGCAATCGTCGCGTACCAGTGGGGCATCGAGCGCATCGCGGACTACGGCAAGTTCTGGGGCCGCTTCGGCTGGCTCGCGGCGTTCTTCTACGCCGTGGCAGCGGCGCTGCGGCTGGCGCGTTTCAACGCGCGCGCGGCGAGCGCGGACAAGCGCTATTTCGAAGGACTGCCGAGTCCGTCCGCGGCCGCTACAGTCGCCAGCTTCGTGTGGCTCGCCAGCGAGTTCGACATCACGAGTGTCGATCAGCCGACCGCGGGCCTGCCCTCGCTGGTGCTCGCGTTCGCCATCTGCATCTGCATAGGCGCGCTGATGGTGAGCCGCTTCTCGTACTGGAGCGGTAAAGAATTCAACATGCGCGGCCGCATCCCGTGGGTCTACGTCGCGCTGATTCCGCTCGGCTACGTCATCGTGTCGCTGGCGCCCGCTTCGCTGTTCGCGCTGTTCGGCACCTATGCCGCGTCGGCGCCGATCTTCTGGCTGTGGCGCAAGGTAGTCCGCAAGAAGCGGCCGGCCGAGGGCGGATAGGCAACCGATGGACTCGCGGCGTCTGACCTATCTCAAAGCGCTCGAGATCGACGTGTGGGAGCGGCGCGGCCTCGCGCCCTTCGCCGAGGTTGCGACGCCCGCGCCGGAGCAGGCGCCGGCTGCCGGATCGCAGCCCGACTGGGCGGAACTGGAGAGCGCGGTCAAGAACTGCACGCTCTGCCCGCTGCACAAGACGCGCACCCAGGGCGTGTTCGGCGTCGGCAACCGCAGCGCGCAATGGATGGTGATCGGCGAGGCGCCGGGCGCCGACGAGGACCGCCTCGGCCGCCCCTTCGTCGGCCGCAGCGGCCAGCTCCTCGACCGCATGCTCGCCGCCATCGGCATGACCGAGGCCGACGCCCACATCACCAACGTCGTCTACTGGCGCCCGCCGGGCAACCGCACGCCGACGCCGCTCGAAGCCCAGGTGTGCCGGCCCTTCCTGGAGCGGCAGGTGGAGCTGGTTGCGCCCGAGT
>DATEKT010000193.1:0-12927 GCA_035277305.1 Steroidobacteraceae bacterium
GAAGCCATATTTCTCGTTCCACAGCTGCCAGCGTGAGTCTGCGTCGACATCGGCAGTCGCCTGGTAGAAGTCGAGGAAACGCGGGCTGAGGTCGACGATGTGCAGCCGTCGCTGTCCGTCGGTGACCTCGCTGCGCGCCGCTGGAACCTTCTTCGCCGGCTCGGTCGGAGCCTCGGCGCCGGCCTGTGATACCGCAAACACGCATACGAGCGATGCGAGCAGGCGCGTCAAAGACGACATGGCGAACCCCGGTGCTACGGTGATGGGCGCGGATTGTGCACCAGAAACACGCCGCTGGCGCGCGCGATGCGCTCGCCCCGGAGCATGAAGTAGACATTTGCGAACGCCATGCGCGAGCCGACCTTCTGGATGTCGAGCGAAGTCTCGATCCAGTCGCCGATCTGCGCGCTCCCTGCGAAATCCACGTTCAGGCTCGCCGTCACCATGCTCGTCGGCGGATTCGTCGAAGTCGCGAGGCCGTAGCCGAGCGCGATGTCGGCGATCGAGGCGAGCACGCCGCCGTGCAACGTGCCGCGTGCGTTCGTGTGCTTCTCCTGTACCTGCAAGCCGACGACGAGTTGCGCGCCGGAGCCTGCGCTGTACAGCGGCCCGATCGTTTCCAGGAACGGACTGGTACGAAAGATCGGCGCGAATCCGCTGGGAATGTCCATGCGTGCAGAGTGTCAGGCTGCAGCCCGGCCCGCCAATGCAGAGTCGGCATCGTCGGCCATGCAGCGCGCGAATGGTGCTATCTTGTTCACCTCCCATGACGGCATCCCGAACTGAGTTCGCGATTCTCGGCGCCGGCGCGATCGGCTCGATCCTCGGCGCGCACCTCGCGCGCGCCGGGCATTCCGTCACGATGCTGGTCCGCGAGCGGCGCGCGGCGCAGTTGCGCAGCGACGGTCTCAGGATCAAAGGGCTCACGGAATTCGCGACGAAGGTCGACGTGCTCACGGATGCTGCGCAGTTGCGCGGCGCCGATGTGCTAGTCGTTGCCATGAAGACGCCGGGTACTGCGGAAGCGCTCGAGTCGCTGCGCCAGGCCGACATCGGCGTCGCCTTCTCGATCCAGAACGGCATGTGGAAGAACGATGCGCTCTCGAAAGTCTTCGGCGCGGAGCGCGTGCTTGGCTGCCTCGCGAACACGAGCGGCGAGTTGATGCCTTCCGGTGAGGTGCTGTTCACGCGCAATGTGAACATCTATGTCGGCGAGCTGCCGTCAGGGTTGAGCGATCGCGTCGAGCGGATCGCGCGCACCATCGATGCGTCGGGCGTGCGGTCGACAGCGGTGCCCGACGTGTTATCGCGCGAATGGACGAAGTTCGTCGCCTGGGCCGGCCTGATGCTGATGTCGATCACGACGCGCGCGGTGACATGGCGTTATCTGAGCGATCCGGATTGCGCGCTCGTGCTGGTGCGGCTCGTGCGCGAGGTCGCCGGCATCGCGAAAGCTGCCGGGGTGCCGTTGACCGCAGCGGACGCCTTGTTGCCGCTGCAGGGAATCCTCGCGGATTCCGAGGAAGCGGCCGTGCAGGCGGTCCTGCAATCGGGCCGCCACTTCCAGATCAACTCGCCCGATCACCGCCTGTCCTCCCTTCAGGACCTGGAAGCGGGCCGGCCGCTCGAGATCCAGGAGACGCTCGGGTACGCCGTTCGGCGGGCACAGGAGTTGCAGCACCCGGTGCCGCTGCTCGACGCGCTTTATCACCTAGCAGTGGCAATCGATCGCACGCGGTAGTCGGGACAGGTCCGCACTTGCGGTCCGCGCGGTCCGGTGCTGTGATGACCGCCCCCCCAGAGGATCCGTGTTCAAGGGAGCTCTATGGAAGCCCGCCGAGCCGCGCCGCAGCCCTCTTATCCGTTCCAGCTCTCGTTGCGGATCCGGCACCCTTCGATCGATCCCGAGGAGATTTCGCGCCACTTGCAGATCGACGCCGAGCATTCGTTCCGCGCCGGCGCGCCGCGTGAGACGAGCCGCAGCAGCGTCGCGCCGGTGCATGCGGAGAGTTACTGGCTGGCGACGATCGATCCGGGCACGCTCCTGCACGGTACGGCATTCGATCCTGCAATCAGCCCGCAGACTCACGCCATGGCATTCAGCCTGCTCGATTCGGCGCTCGTCGTCCTGATCGGCAGCATGCTGCGCCGTCACGCCGACTTCTTCCGGCAGATGCAGTCCGAAGGCGGTGAAGTGCGCCTCATCGTGGCAATCTCGGCGCGCAAAGCGCGCGGCTTCACACTCACGCCGCATCTGGGCAAGGCGCTCAGCGATCTGCGCATTCCCGTCGACTTCGAGCTGACCCATCGATGATGCCGAAACGTTCTATCGCAGTTATCGCGCTCGCTGTGCTCGCCGGTTGCCAGGTGGCGCCGCCAGCACCGCACCCTACGCCCCCGGATCTGCAACTCGTTGCGTCGGAGCCGCTGGTGCTGGCGCCGGGCTGCGACGCGAACGCCAGCGTCTTCATCCAATTCACCGTCCGCACCGATGGCAGCACGGGCTCGCTGAAACTGCCGGCTGCTCCTGCATGTGTCCGCGAAGCGCTCACGGCCTGGGTGAGCTCGTTCCGCTATTTGCCGCCCGCTGCCGAGGTCCCGACCGGCGTGGAGTGGCTGCTGGTCACCGCGCGCCGCGGCTCCTGATCGCACGCCTGTAACCGCCGACCCGCCTTCCGTGTCTTTCTGACAGCCGGGCCGCAACCGTGCGCCCGCTCGCTGCGTCGAAGGGCACATGTGGAAAAAAATCCTGCTGGGAATCGCCGCCCTCGGCTTGGTCGGCGGCATCGTCACCTATGTCCTCACGCGCCCCGAACCTGCGGATACGCGCTTCAGCGGTGCGTACGTCCTCGAAGACGGTACGCAGGTATTCGTGAGCCCGCGCGAGGGCAAGGTGCTGCGCTATCGGATGATGAACGGTGAGAGCGGCGCGCTCTGGCCGACCGGCGAGGGCGAGTACGAGGGCGGACGCGGCTGGAGCGAGCGCGAGCCGGTCGTGAATCGCGTCAAGTTCGCGCGCCAGGACGGTCATTCCGGCTTCGACTGGCGGCGCGGTGACGGCGACAAGGTCGCGCACGCACGCTGGATCGATCTGCCCGAGCGCGTCGCGAAATTTCCAAGCGGCGATCTGTCGTTGCGCGGCAAGCTCGTGCTGCCGGAAGGCGCCGGTCCGTTTCCCGCAGTCGTGATCGTTCACGGCTCCGAGGACTACAGTGCTGTCGACTACTACTACGAGCCGTACATGTATGCCGCGAACGGCTTCGCGGCGCTTGCCTTCGACAAGCGCGGCACCGGCGAGTCCGGCGGCAAGTATCTGCAGAATTTCCACGTGCTCTCCGACGACGTCGTCGCGGCCGTGCGCTGGCTGCGCAGCCAACCCGGCATCGATGGCGACCGCATTCATCTCGCCGGCTTCAGCCAGGGCGGATGGATCGCTCCGCTCGCGGCGCTGAAGGACGGCAACATTCGCAGCATCCTCGTCGGCTACGGCGTCATGGTGCCGGTGACCGGCGAGGATCGCTGGGGCTATTTCTACGCGCTTCAGCAGAAGGGCTTCGGCGCCGACGCGGTCGACGCGGCCGATCGCCTCAACGCAGTCATGGGCGACATCGTCGATCGCGGCCAGAATCGCTGGAGCGAGCTCGGCAGCATGCTCGATGCATCACGCTCGCAGCCGTGGTTCGCGGCGGTGCGCGGCAGCGACTCCGGCCTCGGCCAGGTCACGGGCTCGAAGATTCCGCTGTGGGGCTGGCGAGTGTTCTTGTGGTGGCGCGAGCGCACGGATGGCGACACGCCGTTCATCGACCGCCTGTACGACCCGGTGCCGACGATGCAGAAGCTGCAGACGCCGAGCCTGTGGCTGCTCGGCGGCGAAGATTCGAGCGCTCCGACGCCATGGACGCTGCGCGAGCTGGAGAAGCTGCAGTCAGACGGCCGGCCGGTGCGCTACCACGTCTTTCCCGGCGCCGATCACGGCATCATCACTTTCGAGAAACAGGAGAACGGCGAGCGTCGCTACGTCGGCATCGAGCCCGACTATTACCCGATGCAGATCGCGTGGCTGCGCGAGCACAACGGCTCCTGATCTGTCACTCCAGGACTTTGCCCGGATTCATGATGCCGTGCGGATCGACGGCCTGCTTGATCGAGCGCATCAGCGCGATCGCCACCGGATGCTTGTACCGCAGCAGCTCGCCGCGCTTGAGCTGACCGATGCCGTGCTCCGCGCTGAAGCTGCCGCCGTAGCGCGCGACCAGATCGTGCACGCCGCGATTCACGGACGGCGCGAGCGCAACGAACTCGCGATCGTTGCCGCCGCGCGGCGGGCTCAGGTTGAAATGCAGATTGCCGTCGCCGAGATGCCCGTAGGAGATCAGGCGCGCGCCGGGCGCAAGCTGCGTCAGCAACGCCGCGCCTTCGACGATGAAGTGCGGCAGCTGGCTGGTCGTCACGGAAATATCGTGCTTGATGCTCGCACCCTCGCGGGTCTGCGCTTCCGGGATCGTTTCGCGCAGGCGCCAGAACATCTCGCGCTGCGCCTCGCTCGCGGCGATCGCAGCGTCGGCGATCTCGCCTGATTCCATCGCGGCCGCGAGCTCGGCTTCGATGCTTTCGCGCGCCGCGGTCGAGCTGCGGCCCATGCCGATCTCCACCAGCACGTACCACGGATAGTGCCGGTCGAGCGGATCGCTCGCCCCGGGAATGTGCTGCAGCACCAGCTCGAGCGCGATCCGCGGCACGAGCTCGAAGGTCGTGACCGCATCGCTCGTGAAAGTGCGCAAGCGAGAGAGCAGGGCGACTGCCGACTGCGGATCCGCGATGCCGACGAATGCAGTCAGCGTCCATGCAGGCCGCGAGAAAAGCTTGCACGCCGCGGCGGTGATGATGCCGAGCGTGCCTTCTGCGCCGATGAACAGATCGCGCAGGTCGTAGCCGGTGTTGTCCTTGCGCAGCGGCTTCAGCCCGTCGAGCACGCGGCCGTCGGGCAGCACGACTTCGAGGCCGAGCACGAGGTCGCGCATCATGCCGTAGCGCAGGACGGCGGTGCCGCCCGCGTTCGTGGAAAGGTTGCCGCCGAGCTGGCACGAGCCTTCGGAGCCGAGGCTCATGGGAAACAGTCGATCGACCGAAGCCGCCGCTGTCTGGATCTCGGCGAGCACGCAGCCGGCCTCTGCGATCATGGTGTAGTTCGCGGGATCCAGCGCTCGCACACGTCGCATGCGCGCGAGCGACAGCACGACTTGCGAACCGTCGGCACTCGGCGTCGCGCCGCCGCAGTAGCTCGTGTTGCCTCCGACCGGGACGACACCGATCCGCTCCTCGTTGCACAGCTTCATGATTGCGGCGACCTGCGCCGTCGAATCGGGGCGGAGCACGAGCGGCGTCGCGCCGCGATACAACTTGCGATGGTCGACGAGGAATGGCTCGACGTCGGTCGACTGGTCGAAGTAGCCGTGCGGCCCGGCGATCGCGCGCAATCGATCCAATGTCGCAGTCGGGATGCTCATGGTTCCAACGACCAGCTTGCGGGCTCTGCCGCGAGCGCTTCGAGATGCGCGGCGTCGACGAGCTGGCCGGCCGTCACCTTGTGACCGCTCAGGACGCATGCGAAACGCTGCTCGCTCCCGGCGGCGCCCGATTGCACGACACCGCCGATCAGGTGCTCGCTACCGGCGCGCGCGTCGACAGTGACTTTGAATTGAGAGCGTCGCGGCACGCTGCTCCCGTCGAGCAGGAACTTCTGGCAGAACAGCTGCGGGCACACGCTCCGCGCCGGCTCGGCTTCCATCTTCTCGCAGCCTTTGACGAGGATCGCCTTGTCGGAGCGCAGGAGCTCCGGCTCGCGCAAATTTCCGAGCAGCGAGAACAGCCCCCACAGGGCGATGCCGAACAACGCGGCGAAGATGGCGAGGCGCAGCGATAGCACGCCGCCAAGAATGTCAGGCCGAAGCCTGACCCACAACCGGAAGTCAGGCTTGGCTGGCGCGCAGCGCTGCGATGCGCTCCTCGAGCGGCGGGTGCGTCATGAACAGGCGCTTCAGGCCCTCGCCCAGATTGCCGGCGATGCCGAACGCAGCCATCTGCTCCGGCAGCGGCTGCGGATGCTGCTGCCGCAGACGCTCGAGCGCGCCGATCATGGCGTCCCGGCCTTCGAGCTTCGCTCCGCCGGCGTCGGCGCGGAATTCGCGATATCGCGAGAACCACATGACGATCATGCTGGCGAGGATGCCGAGCACGAGCTGCGCGACGATGGTCGTGATCAGGAACGCCGGGCCGTGCCCGCGCTCCGTTTTGAACACGACGCGGTCGACCACGAAGCCGATCACGCGCGACAGGAAAATGACGAACGTGTTCACCACGCCCTGGATCAGGGTGAGCGTGACCATGTCGCCGTTCGCGACGTGACTGATCTCGTGGCCGAGCACGGCCTCGGCTTCGCGGCGCGACATGCCACGCAACAGGCCGCTGCTGACTGCAACCAGCGCATTGTTGCGCCGTGGGCCGGTCGCGAATGCATTCATGTCGGGCGAATCGAAGATGCCGACTTCCGGCTGGCCGATGCCGGCGGCCTGCGCCTGCCGTCGCACTGTTTCAACCAGCCAGGCTTCCGCCGCATCGCGCGGCTGTTCGATGACGCGCACGCCCATGGTGCGCTTGGCAATGACCTTGGAGAGTGCCAGCGAGATCAGCGAGCCGCTGAAGCCGAGCACCGCGGAGAAGATCAGCAGGGCGTTGAGGTTGATGCCGCCGCGCTCGTCCAGCACCTGGTCGAGGCCGAGCAGGCGCATGCTCACGCTGAGCACGAGCAGGATTGCGAGGTTGGTGGCGACCAGCAGGAAAATGCGTTTCATGGGGGCCGTATGCGGGCGGCCCCCCTGAATTCAATGGCAGGGGTTGCGGCGAATCAGGCGTCGTCGCGGTCGCTGTAATCGTCGTCTTCGTCGTCGAGATCGTCGTCGTCGTCGTCCCAGTCGTCGTCGTCTTCGTCCTCGTCCCAGTCGTCCTCGTCTTCGTCCTCGTCTTCTTCTTCCTCATCGTCGTCTTCGTCGTCGCTCGCCCAGCCTTCCGGCTCCTGGGCGTGCTCCAGGTCGAGCTCGTGCCAGGTGTCCAGGTCGATCTCCTCGATGTCCCCGTTCTCGTACTGGACTTCGATGATCTCTTCGTCCGGATCGACCGACAGCACCCGAAAGACCTCGTTCTCTTCGAGATCCTCGTACCACTGTCCCTGAACCGGGTCGTAGTCTCTGGCCACGCAAACACCTCAAGACGCCAAGCGGAATCGACTGGCCGCAGAATATTAGGGGCATTCGCCGTGACTGCCAAGCGTGGAGCGCGCGGCGCGGGTCCGCGTCCGCAATCCCTCGACCGCGCAATCCTTTACAGCTGCAAAGCATGCGAGGTTGAGGTAATAGTGACCCAGCCATGACTGCCGCCCTGCACCCGTCGTCCGCCTTGCCGCTGCTGCGCGCGCGTCGCATCGTGGTCAAGGTCGGCTCCGCCCTGCTGGTGGATGCCGAAGAGGGTGTCGCCAATCGCGCCTGGCTGGAAACTCTGGCGGCCGACGTGGCCGCCATCCGTGCCCGCGGCCAGGAAGTGCTGCTGGTCTCTTCCGGTGCGATTGCACTGGGGCGGCGCGGCCTCGGATTGACATCGACGCGCCTGAAACTCGAAGAGAAGCAGGCTGCTGCGGCCATCGGCCAGATCGGGCTGGCGCACGCCTGGAAGGAAGCGCTCGAGCTGCAGCGGCTGAGCGTGGCACAGATCCTGCTGACGTTCGGCGACACCGAGGAGCGCCGTCGCTATCTCAACGCCCGCAACACGCTGACCACACTGCTGCGGCTCGGCGCCATTCCGGTGATCAATGAGAACGACACGGTCGCGACTGCGGAAATCCGCTACGGCGACAACGATCGGCTGGCCGCGAGGGTGGCGCAGATGATCAGCGCCGACTGCCTGGTCCTGCTCTCGGACGTCGACGGCCTGTACAGCGCCGATCCGGGTCGTCAGCCGAACGCGAGGTTCATCCCGGACGTCCACGCGATTACGACCGAGATCGAGCGCATGGCCGGCGGCGCATCGTCGGCGGTCGGCTCGGGCGGCATGGCGACGAAGATCTCAGCGGCAAAGATTGCAGTCGCGGCCGGCTGCCACATGGCCGTGGCGCTCGGCCGCGAGAAGCATCCGCTGCGGCGCATAGAAGAGGGCGCGCGCTGCACGTGGTTTCATCCATCGGTCACGCCGGCAACCGTACGCAAGCAATGGATCGCGGGAGCGCTGAAACCGGCGGGCGAGCTGCACGTCGACGAAGGCGCGGCAGCAGCACTCGGCCGCGGCAAGAGCCTGCTGCCGGCGGGCGTGACGAAAGTGGTGGGTCGCTTCAAGCGCGGCGACGCTCTGATCGTGCGCGCGCCGAACGGCAAGGAGATTGCGCGCGGCCTGTCGGCTTATTCCAGCATCGATGCCGAACGCTTGCGTGGCCGGCACTCGAGCGAGTTCGAGGCGCTGCTCGGCTTCCATGGCCGCGACGAGATCATCCATCGCGACGACCTGGTGATCACCGGCTGAGCGCGCTCATCTGCGATTCGATGGAATGTCGAAGTATCGCGAGGCCGGCGGGTCGCTCGCCGGGTACGTATCCTTCAGCTGCTTGTCGATTGCGATCTCGCTGCGCGCGCGCGGATTGCGCAGACGCCAGCGGCGCGAGATGCCGCGGTACGCCGGCGCCGCAATCAGGAACGCGGCGCTCAGCAACGCGATCGTTTGCAGCACGTCGAAAGCGGGGCGGCGAGGGCTGTGCATGAGAGGTGTCTCCTGACGATACCGACCAGACGCATCCGGCGCGAGGTCGGTTCCGCAGCGGCGCCTCACATTTTCGGCGGCACGATCGGATGCGAGCTCGACAGGCCGCCGTCCACGGGAAATGCCTGGCCGTTGACGTACGAAGCGTCGTCGGAGGCGAGGAACAGCGCCATCTGCGCAATCTCGCTGGGCGCGCCGGCGCGCCGCAGCGGATTGAGCTGACCGATCTTGTGATCGGTGCCGCGGGTGCGAGCCTGCTCGAAGATCGGTCGGGTCATGCCGGTCTCGATCAGGCCCGGGCAGATCGCGTTGATGCGCACACCGCTGCCGGTCAGGTGATAGGCCGTCGTCTGCACCAGGCTGACGACACCCGCTTTGCTCGCGCTGTAGGGCGAGCCGCCCGCGCCGGAACGCAGGCCGGCAACCGACGCGGTGCAGATGATCGAGCCGCGCTTGCGCGGCGTCATGACGCGCGCCGCGTGCTTCACGGCGAGGAACGTGCCGATCAGATTGATCTTGAGGATCTCGGCCCAGTGCTCCGGCGTTTGTTCCTGCAGCGGTACGAGACCGCCGCTCACGCCGGCGTTTGCGTAGCAGACATCGAGCGCTCCGAACTCGCGCACCGCTGCGTCGATCGCGGCGGCGATCGCCGCTTCTTCGGAAGAGTCCTTGACGAAGGCCAGCGCCTTGCCGCCGTTCTCGCGAATCTTCGCCGCCGTCTCTTCGACGGCCGGCGCGCGATCCAGCACGACGACGTTGGCGCCTTCCTGCGCAAACAGGATCGAGGTGGCGCGGCCGATGCCGCTCGCGGCGCCGGTGACCAGAGCAGTTTTGTTTTGCAGGCGCATAGGAAAAAGCGATTGGCGGTGGGTGCAGCTAGCGTAACTGAAAGCTGCGATTTGTGGATAATCGCCGCATGTCGCCCGACGCGCTCCTCGACCAGGATTTCGGTCTCGTCGCCGATCTCATCCGCGGCTACGCTGCAGAACGGCCGCAGCATCCGGCGTTGATTCACGACGATCGCGTGCTCACGTACGGCGAGCTCGACTGCCTGATGGACCGGTTCGCGGCGTCGCTGCAGCGGGACGGTATCGAGGCCGGCGCAGTCGTCTCGATCTGCGCGGCATCCTGCGTGGAGTACGGCGTCATTTTTCTGGGCGCGTTGCGCGCAGGCGTTGCAGTCGCGCCGCTCGCACCTTCGTCCACGCCGCAGGCGCTCGCGACGATGCTGGCTGATTGCGGCGCGCGGATTCTGTTCCTGGACGACGCGATCAAAGCTGCGCTCGCCGGTCAGGAATTGCCTGCGGGGCTGCGCCAGGTGCCGATGTCGATGCAGGGTTGGCTCGCGCCGCAGAGTGCGCGGCCGCGTCCGGTGCAGATCGATCCCGGCGCGCCGTTCAACATCATCTATTCCTCCGGTACGACGGGCACGCCGAAGGGCATCGTGCAATCGCATCGCATGCGCTGGGCCCACGTGCACCGCGCAGCGCTCGCCCGTTACGATCGCACGGCAGTCACCATCTGCTCGACGCCGCTCTACTCGAACACGACGCTGGTGAGTTTCCTGCCGACTCTGGCGCGCGGTGGGACGGCCGTGCTGATGGCGAAATTCGACGCGCGCAAATTTCTGCAGCTGGCGCAGCGGCACGGCGCGACGCACGCGATGCTCGTGCCGGTGCAATATCAGCGCATCATGGATCTGCCGGAGTTCGACGGCTTCGATCTCAGCGCGTTTCGCATGAAGTTCTGCACCAGCGCACCCTTCAGCGCGGCACTGAAAGCCGACATCCTGAAACGCTGGCCGGGCGGACTGACCGAGTACTACGGCATGACCGAGGGCGGTGGCAGCTGCATCCTCTACGCGCACGAATTTCCGGACAAACTGCACACCGTCGGCCAGCCCGCGCCGGGGCACGAAATCCGTCTGATCGACGAGCAGGGCCGCGAGGTGCCGCGCGGGGAGATCGGCGAGATCGTCGGCCGTTCGCCGGCCTCGATGATGAACGGCTACTTCAATCAGCCGGCCAGGACTTCCGAGGCGGAGTGGCACGACAGCGAAGGCAATCGCTACATCCGTACCGGCGACGTCGGCCGGTTCGACGAGCAGGGCTTTCTCACGCTGCTCGATCGCCGCAAGGACATGATCATCTCCGGCGGTTTCAACATCTATCCGAGCGATATCGAGAGCGTGCTGGTCAAGCACGAGGCGATCAGGGAAGCGGCAGTGGTGGGCGTGCCGTCGCGGCAATGGGGTGAGACGCCGGTGGCGTTCGTCGTGCTCAAGCCGGACCGCCCGGCGTCAGCGGAAGAGATTCGCGCGTGGGCAAACGAGCGGCTCGGCAAGACTCAGCGGCTCGCATCGGTCGAGATCCGCGAAGTGCTGCCGCGAAGCGCGATCGGCAAAGTCCTCAAGCGCGAGCTGCGCGATCAGTACGCTCAGGCCGGCAGCTCTTCCTGACGCAGAGTGCGCATCGCGCGGTAGTAATGAAATGTCGACCATACGAACGTGAAGACGATGATGCACAGCGCGTAGCGCAATCCGTCCGCGCTCGCCTGCGCCGCCGGCACGCCGGACTCGACCAGGTTGTTGCCGATCGTGTGACTGATGAAGCCGGTGAGCACCGGTCCGATACCGATCCCGATGAAGTTGAGCACGAGGAACAGCACTGCGGCGGCGAGCGCCCGCTCGCGCGGCGCTACGAGGCGATACGTCGCGGAGATCGAGGGCGCCAGGTACATCGTGCCGAAACACACATACAGGAACAGGCATACCAGCACCGATGGCGTGTGCGACAACGCGAATGCTGCCGCCGCGAACGGCAGCGAGATCAGGTTAGAGATCGCCGGCACTCGCAGCATGTAGCGCGAGTCGCCGTGTTGCTGCGTCAGTTTGTCCGCGTACGTTCCGCCGACATACGTGCCGAGCAATCCTCCGATGCCGACTACGAACGCCAGCCAGATCCCTGCTTCCGCGACGGTGAATCCGTGCGAGCGCTGCAGGTATGAGTTGTAAAACGCGCTCACACCGTAGCTGACGAACGCGTGCAGACCCGCCGCGAGCGCGAGATGCCGGAAACTGCTCTTTGCGCTGAGCGTGCGCATGACGGTCGTCATCGGCGGCGCTTCCTTCACGGTATGCGCCCCGCCCTCCGAGAAACCGCGCGGCGGCTCGCGCACCGTCAGCTTCAGAATCAGAGCGAGCACGATGCCCGGTATGCCGACGATGAAGAACGCCGCGCGCCAGCCGTATATCTGCGCCACGACACCGCCCACGATCAGTCCCACGAACGTGCCGCCGTACACGCCCATGGCGTAGATCGACAACGCTCGGCCGCGCCGCTTCGGCTCGAAGTAATCGCTGATCAGCGACAGCGCCGGCGGGCTGCAGCCCGATTCGCCGATGCCGACCACGACGCGCGCGGCAAACAGCTGCCAGAAATTCCGTGCGAATCCGGTGATGGCGGTGGCCGAGCTCCAGATCAACAACGCCAGCGCGATGATGTTGACCCGGTTGCTCTTGTCCGCCCAGCGCGCGATCGGAATGCCGAAGGTCGTGTAAAACAGCGCGAAGGCTGTGCCGCCGAGCGCGCCGAGCTGCCAGTCGTGCAGCCCGAACTCCTTCTTGATCGGCTCCATCAGCGTCGTGAGGATCTGCCGGTCGACGAAGTTGAATACGTAGACGACGAACAGGAACCAGACGACGTAGTAGCGATAGCGCTCGCTGGCGCGGAATTCCTGCGACTGCGCGGCGGCCGCGGACTTGAGCTCGCTCGTCTCGACGGCCATTCGACCCCCGGATTGTCGTGGCTTTAGCCTGTGCGTGCACCGCGCCGCCGTCAGCGACATTTGCAATTCTTTACTGCGTGCGGCCCCCCGCTAGAATGCCAGCATGCAGGCCGGTTCGATCTCATCGCAGGATGTCGCAGCGCTCATGGATTCGCTGGGGCGCGCCGCCGTGGACGCGGCCCGGGCGCTGGCCGGCGCGAGCACCGCGACCAAGAACGCAGCGCTCGCCGCCGCCGCCGCGGAGATTCGCAAGCAGCGCACCGCCATTCTCGCGGCGAATCGCATTGATCGGCAGGCTGCCGAGCAGCGTGCACTGTCGACCGCAATGCTCGATCGTCTGGC
>DATEKT010000194.1:0-2939 GCA_035277305.1 Steroidobacteraceae bacterium
CCGCAGAAGGAACTGGAGCGCCTCGACATCGCGTTGAACAAGTTGCGTGCCGACCTCGACCGCCTGCTCGAGCGCCGCGACGTTGCCGACGCCGGCGAGCACCGCGACGTGCTCGAAGCCTACGTGATGTTCGCGCATGACCGCGGCTGGACCCACCGAATGCACGAGGCGGTGACCACCGGCCTCACCGCGGAAGCCGCCGTCGAGCGCGTGCAGTCCGACAACCGCGCCCGCATGATGCGCCAGACCGATCCATATCTGCGCGAGCGGCTGCACGATCTCGACGATCTCGCGAGCCGCCTGATGCGCGAGCTGGTCGGGCGCGATCACGCGCCGACGCGCGAGCAGCTTCCCGACAACGCGATCCTGGTCGCGCGCGCGATGGGGCCGGCCGCGCTGCTCGACTATGACCGCAAGAAGCTGCGCGGGCTGGTGCTGGAGGAAGGCGGACCGACCTCGCACGTCTCGATCGTCGCACGCGCGCTCGGCATCGCGGCGGTCGGGCAGATCGCCAACGCCACCGGCATCGTCGATCCGGGCGATGCGATCATCGTCGACGGCACGATGGGCCACGTCTACGTCCGTCCGACCCCCGACGTGGAGAAGAACTACGCCGATCGCGTGCGGCTGCGCGCACGCCGCCAGGCGCAGTACGCCGAGCTGCGCGACAAGCCGACCGTGACCAAGGACGGCGAGAAGATCGCGCTGCTGCTCAATGCCGGCCTGATGGTCGACCTGCCGCACATCGCCGAAACCGGCGCGCACGGCATCGGGCTGTTCCGCACCGAGCTGCAGTTCATGGTCGCACCCGAGCTGCCGCGCACCGCCGAGCAGCTGCGGCTCTATCGCCAGGTGCTCGACGCTGCCGGAACGCGCCCGGTCACGTTCCGCACCCTCGACGTCGGCGGCGACAAGGTGCTGCCTTACCTGCGCTTCGAGGAGGAAGAGGAGAACCCCGCGCTCGGATGGCGCGCGATCCGCTTCGGGCTCGATCGTCCCGGGCTGCTGCGCACGCAGATCCGCGCGCTGCTCGATGCCGCGGCGGAGCGCGAGCTGCGCATCATGTTTCCGATGGTCACCACCGTCGGCGAATTCGACCAGGCCAAGACGCTGGTCGAGAAGGAGCTGACCCATCTGCGCCGCCACGGCCACACGCTCCCCGCCCGCGTCCATGTCGGCGTGATGGTCGAGGTGCCGGCGCTGCTCTATCAGCTCGACGAGTTGCTGACGCGGGTCGATTTCGTCTCGGTCGGCTCGAACGACCTGATGCAGTTCATGTTCGCAGCCGACCGCAGCAACACGCGCCTCGCCGGCCGGTTCGATCCGATCTCGCCGCCGTTCCTGCGCGCGTTGAAGCTCGTCGCCGACAAGGGCCGTGCCGCCAACAAGCCGGTGACGCTGTGCGGCGAGCTTGCCTCGCAGCCGATCGGCGCGCTCGCGCTCGTGGCAATCGGCTACCGCTCGATGTCGGTCTCGGCATCGTCGGTCGGCCCGGTCAAGGCGATGCTGCTCGACCTCGATACCCGCAAGGCGGCGGCGCTCGTTAATCCGCTGCTCGATGGCGCCAAGTACAAGGAAACCGTGCGGGCGGCGCTGGAAGGCTTTGCAGCGGCGGAAGGCCTGCAATTGTAGTCGGTTACCATAATCGGCCGGGTTTCGCAGGATTCCGGACCAAAGCCGGGTTCCACTCTGGCTATTCGAGCACTCGATCCTATATATCTTCAGTAAATTGATGGCAGACGCTTTGCGTCTTTTCCAGAACATCTGCAGAACAATTTAGAGGTCCGCGACTATGACTCGCGCTGTTGCCAAACGGCCTTCCGAGAAACTCACCCCGCCCGCCGCACCTCAGCCCGAGTCCAAGCCGGTCAGTTTCGACTTCGCCGCCGAGGCCGAGCTGTTTCCCACGCGCGGCACTCGCACCAAGCGCATGCCGTTCGCCTACCGGCGCTTCGCGCGCGCCTCGGAAGCGGTGCGCTTCGCGATCGAGCAGCTCCCGTCCGACGCGCTGGCGGGCGCCTATCTGGAGGTTCGCGAGCGGCGCTTCGACCGCAACGGCATTCGCCAGCTGTACGAAAGCGACGCCTATCCGCTGCCCCGGCGCAAGGTGACGTCCTAGCTCAGAACTCCGCTCGTCCCCGCGAAAGCGGGGACCCGGCACTTGGCCCTGGATTCCCGCTTGCGCGGGAATGAGCGGATCGCGGGTCACAATCGTCTTTGTCAGATCGCGCCGATTCCGGATAAAGGTCTCAGCCCGCCGGACAGACGACGCATGACCGTTACGCTTCCCCAACCCAAGCTCGACGCGCTGGTGTCCCGCCTGCGCACGGTCGAGGCCGACCTCGCGTCCGGCCCGGACCGCGACACCTATGTGAAGCTGTCGCGCGAGTTCTCCGAGCTGCAGCCGATCGTCGAAACCATCAGGAGCTATCGCGCGATCGGGGCCGAGATCGCCGATCTCGACGCGATGCTTGCCGACGGCGCGACCGACCGCGAGATGCGCGCGCTCGCCGAGAGCGAGAAGCCCGCGCTCGCCGAGAAGCGCGACGCGCTGGCGCAGCAGATCCGTCTCGCGCTCATCCCAAAGGACGCGATGGACGAGCGCAACGTCATCATGGAGATCCGCGCCGGCACCGGCGGCGACGAGGCCTCGCTGTTCGCCGGCGACCTGTTCCGGATGTACGAACGCTTCGCGGCAAGCCAGCGCTGGAAGGTCGACGTGGTCTCGGCGAGCGAAGGCACTGCGGGCGGCTACAAGGAAATCATCGCCGAGATCAAGGGACGCGGCGCCTTCGCCAAGCTCAAATTCGAGTCCGGCGTGCACCGCGTGCAGCGCGTGCCAGACACCGAAGCCTCGGGCCGCATCCACACCTCGGCTGCGACCGTTGCGGTGCTCCCCGAGGCCGAGGAGGTCGACATCACGATCAACGAGGCCGACC
>DATEKT010000195.1:0-70338 GCA_035277305.1 Steroidobacteraceae bacterium
CAGGCCGCGCGCTTCCGGCCCTTCCGCGGACTGCGTCGGAAACGCGACCATCGTCCGGCCCGCCGCCTGCGGAACCAGCGGCGGCATGCGACCGTCCGGCGGATCGGTGATCAGCGAAGTGCGATTGTCGAAGTCGCGCCCGACCAGCCAGAACGCGTTGTAGTTGCCGGTCGGCACGTCGAAAGTCGTCGGCTTGTATTTCTGCACGTCGAGCAGCACCGCTTCGAAAATCGCGTCGCCGAACGCAGCGTCGCCGTCGCCGGCAAAGATCTGCTCGTAGCGCTGCTTGAGCGCGGCAACTTCCTGCTCGGTCAGGAACGCGCGGCCCTGGAGCATCGCCGGACGCTCGAGCGGCGTCGCGGTGTTGTTCGCCCACACGCCCTGCAGATCGGGACGACCGTCGGCGGTGCGCGGCGGCGTGTAAGCGCCGGCAGGACCGGCCAGCACAATTGCCAGGAGAAGAGCGCAGTACAGCGGTTGCATGGGCGACCTCGCTGCGCGGCATGGAAGCACCGCCGGCCCCCAAGCGTCAATGTGGCCGCGAACGTCGTCACCAGTTCGCTTCGACGCCTGCGGAGATGCGATTGCGCTGGTAGTCGAACTCTGCCAGCTCCGCCCGATTGTCCGCATACGCGTAGCGCATGACGGCGCGCCAGCGGCGTCCGAAACTGCGGCTCACTGCGAGCTCGATCTCGGCGCGATCTTCGGCGCTGTTGTCCGCCGTGTCGTAGCTGCTGCGATCGAATGAAAGCACGGCCTCCACGCTCCAGTTCTCGCCGAAGTCGCGCTGCGCGTCGAGCAGCAGCTGGTGTCGATCGAAAGACAAACGCTCTTCCTGGTAGTCGGTGGTGTCGTAGCGGTATTGAACGTTGACGTCCCACGGGCCGCGCCGCCAGGTGCCGCGAATGCCGAGCTCGTGCCGCGTGCCGTCGAGACCTTCGAAACCATCGAGGCCATTGATGTCGCTGAAGCGGTAGCGCACGCGCAGCCGCCACTCGCCTGACAAGGCGCGCGTCCCTTGCAGGATCAGCAGCGCCTTGTTCTGGAAGCCTTCGCCGTCGAGGGTCGAGTACGAGAGCTGCACGCCTGCCTCGCTGTTCCAGTCGCCGAGGGTCAGGCGATAGCGCCCGCCGCCGTTGATGCTCAGCTGGTCGAAGCTGTCGAGGTCCTGGTAGTCGAGCATCACCAGACCGCCGTCGAAGCGCCACGGGCCCTTGAGCGGGGCGGTGAGCGCGGCCTGCAGCTCAGCGAAAGAGTCTTCGGTGTCGCTGACGCCGAGCACGTCGCCGCCGGAGACCAGCGCGACGTTGTCGTCATAGCCGGCGGCGAGCGAGCTGTAGGCGTACCAGTTGCGTGCAGGGCGTCGCGGCAGTCGCGCGAGCTGATCGGCCGCGAGCGATTGCAGGCGCTCGTCGGTGGCCTCGCGCTGCGCGAGGGTGAACCATTTCGCGGCCTGGTCTTCCTTGTGCTCGGCAACGGCGACGAGTCCTAGGTTGTAGTGGGCCAGCGGCGCCATCGAAGGCGTGCGTGCGGTCTCGCGAAAAGCGGCCGCGGCGCGCGACCACCGGCCGATTCGATACGCGCACACGCCGATGTTGAAATGCACGACCGGTCCGCTCATGCCTGCCGACGCCGCGGCTTCGAACGCATCGAGCGCGGTGACGTAATCCTGTGCGGCGAAGGCTTGCTTGCCGGTCTCGAATCGTTGCGTGGCTTCGGGGCTATGCGCGCCCGCGGTGAAGGGCAGGAGGACTACGAGCAGCAGCGCCGCCAGCGCGGCGCGCGACGATCCATCACTTGTTGTTGTTCTTCGGACGCTCCGGCTGTTCCGGATGATCGGGGTGGTCCGGATGGTCCGGATGGTCCGGATGATCCGGGCGGTCGGGGTTGTTACCCGGGTTGTCCGGATGATCGGGATGGTCCGGATGATCCGGGCGATCCGGGTTGCCGGGGTTGTTGCCCGGGTCGTTACCCGGGTTGTCCGGATGATCGGGATGGTCCGGGCGGTCCGGGTTGCCGGGGTTGTTGCCCGGATCGTTGCCAGGATTGTCCGGATGATCCGGATGATCGGGGTGGTCCGGATGATCGGGCGGACCGTTGTCGCGATCGTGCCGCTCTTCGGCCTTGGCGCGTCGCGCGGCTTCGCGTTGCTCAGCCGCTTCGCGGGCGCGCTCCTGGGCCGCTTCGGAAGTTTCCTTACCGTGCTCATTGGCGAGGTTGTCACGGTCCTTGTCGGGTGCGGCGTCGCGGTTCGAGTTGTCGTTGCCGTTGCCGTTGCCGCTGTTGCCACTACCACTTTCGTTGCCCGACTTGTCGCCGGTCTTGTCGCCGGACTTGTCGGCGGGCCGCTCGGAGCGAGGGCCGGCAGGGGCGGGCGAAGGCGCCGCGGACTTGCGCGCAGGCAACGGAATTCGGCGAACGACTTCGTCGGGCAGCTTGGCATCCGGGTCCACGATGATCTGCATCGTCACGTCGAGATCGTTGCGCTTCTCCTGCTGCGCTGCTGCGCTCTGCGCAGTCAGGCACAACAGCAGAAATGCCGCGGACACGACGCCTGCGCGCATGATCCCTGCCCGGCGCGGCGCTGACAAGACAGTGTTTGTGACGCTGATCATGATCGTGACGCTTTCGGGTCGATCACCGTCAGTGCGATTGCGACGCGTTGCGTGCGCCCCGCGTGCTCGATGACCGCGACCAGTTCACCGCTGCCCGCGGTGCGCGCCACGACGGGCAGCGTAAGCAGGTTGCTGCCGCGCTCGAGGTCGGCCTGCCAGTCGATGTGCTGCTCGTCGTCGAAGCCGTCCAGCGCGATGCTGCCGGTTGCGGCGATGCGGATCGTCGCGCCCTTGAGCTCGCGCTCCGAATCGATCAATACGTCGACGTTGCGGGTTTCGTGCAGCGTCAGGGCGAGCTGCGGCCGCGGAGCCTGCGGGGAATCGATGGGCCGCAGCAGGATGAACGTCATCGCTGCCGCAGCCACGGCGCCGAGCGCGGCGCCGGCCCAGGTTTCCCACCGTGACAGAAAGCGACCAAGGCGCGCCGGGAGCGGTGCCTGCGTCGCACGCTGCTGCGCTGCCGCCCGGGCCAACGCGCGCTCGACGAAACCGAGACGTGGCTCCGGCGTCGGCATCCGCCGCAGCGCCTGTCGCAGGGTCTGGAAGTCCTCGTCTGCCACGTAAGGTCCTGTTTCGTCCGTCTCTTTCATACACGGTCCGCCGCGAGCATTCGTTCCGCGGCCAGGAGCTCCCGCAGTCTGGCACGCGCCCGGTGCAGGCGCGACTTCAGCGTTCCCAGCGGAATTTCCATAATCTGGGCCAGCTCCGGCAGGGTGTAATCCTCGATGTCGTGCATCGCGAGCACGACGCGATGCTCTTCGCCGAGTCGCTCCCAGGCGCGTAACAGGCGTTCCTGGGTGACCTCCTGCTCGAGCAGATCCAGGGGTCCCGGACTCGGGTCCAGCCAGGCGTCGTCCTCGCTGACGCTTCCCTCCTCATCGCCCCCCGCATCCGCGCCGAACTGCACCGGCGAGCTGCGTTCGCGCCGCAGCTGGTCGACGAAGATCCGGTACATGACCCGCAGCACCCAGGGCCGCAGCCGATCCAGCTCGCGCAATTCGGCGAGGCGCGGATACAGGCGCAGCAGCAGTTGCTGCACCAGGTCCTCGGCGCGGTCGACGGCGCCGGTCCAGCGGTAGGCCGAGCGGTAGAGCGCAGGAATGTGCTCACGCATGAGCCGCGCGAATTCGGCGGCTTCGCTCGTGTCAGCGGTGCGGGATGCCGTGCGCTTGAGCCAGGCCATGCAGCGCATTCTCGCAGGTTTTCCGCGGGAACCTTGCGACGCACTGCTCCGTGTGAGTTCAAAACGGGGTAGGGGAAATGCGCGTGCTGACGGCGGTGCTGGAGGGACCTCCGGGTGAAGTCCAGGTCGAAGCGGATCTGGTCGAGGTTTTGCTGGCTCAACAGCACCCGAACCTGGCGACGCTGCCGCTGCGCCCTTGCGAGCACGGCTTCGACAATTTCATGTTCCGCCTCGGCGAGTCTTTTGCCGTGCGCCTGCCGCGCACTGCGGCTGCCGCGCGCCTGCTCGCCAACGAGCAGCGCTGGCTCATCACTCTCAGCGATCGGCTGCCGCTGCAAATCCCGGTGCCGATCCGTACCGGCCAGCCCGGTTTCGGTTTCCCGTGGCGCTGGAGCGTCGTGCCCTGGTTGATGGGCTCGACGGCTGAGGTTGCTCCCGTGGCGGGGCGGGAGGCGTCGCGTCTTGCTGGTTTTCTGCGCGCACTTCACGTGCCCGCGCCGTCCGACGCCCCGCGCAACGCGGAGCGCGCGACGCCGCTGACGAGCCGCGCTGCTGCAATCGCCGATCGCATGATCCGGCTCGCGCGCACGACGGACGTCATGAGCGATCGCATCCGCCACGCATGGCGCGAGTCGCTCGACGCACCGGACGGTACGCGCCCGACGTGGATTCACGGCGACCTGCATGCCCGCAACGTGCTGACGCTCGACGGCACGATCACCGGCGTCATCGATTGGGGCGATATGACGTGCGGCGATCCGGCAATCGATCTTGCATGCCTGTGGATGCTGCTCCCCGACGAACCGGCGCGCGAAGCAGCGATGCAAGTGTACGGAGCTGGCGACCCCGCGCTGTGGCTCCGCGCGCGCGGCTGGGCCGTGCTGTTCGGCGTCATGCTCCTCGACACCGGCCTGGCCGGCAACGCGCGCAACGCCGCGATGGGCGAGCAGATCCTGCGCAGGATCTAGCTACTTCTTCGTCTTCTGCAACAGCTCCGCGAGGTGCTGCTTCCAGACCGCGGCGACGGTGTGCGTGCTGTGACCCCGCGTCTGCGGCGTCATCGGCATCACGATCGCCCGGCCGTTGCGCACTCGTTTGATCTCACGCTCGAGGATGCCGAGCTCGGGAGGATTGATCAGGTCGTCCGCGAAATTGATCGCCACCATCGGCGCGCGGATTTTCTCCAGGCCCGGCGCCGGGTCGTAGTCGTGCGAGGCCTCGAGCGCATACAACAGATCGTTCGCGTCGGCGTTGCGCATGGACTCGGCGACTGCGGCGTCGAACTCCGAGTCGGTGGTCTTGAGGTCCGGCATCTGTTTCTGACGCAGCACGGGGTTGCTGCTCATCAGGAACAGCATCTGCTCGGCGGTGCGCAGGCCGCGCGGCTGTGCGGTGTAGTCACCGTTCTTCCATTCGGGATCGAGGCGGATCGCATCGATGCCCACCCGGCGCCAGATGCGATTGCGGCCGGAGATCTGCGAGGGCAGGCTCGCGAGCGGCATCAGCGCGTCCATCATGTCCGGATAGCGCTGGCCCCACAGCCACGTGTGCATGCCGCCCATCGACGTGCCCATCACCAGCCGCAGATGCTTCACGCCGAGCCCTTCGGTGAGCAGCCGGTACTGCGCCGTGATCATGTCGTTGTAGCCGTAACGCGGAAAACGTGCGTGCAGGCCATCGCTCGGCTTGCTCGACTTGCCGTGACCGATGCCGTCGGTCAGGACGATGAAGAAGCGCGAGGTGTCCAGCTCGCCGCCGGCGCGGAACAACTCGCCGGCGAACTCGGGCCGCAGGAACTGCGCGCCAGTGCCGCCGGTGCCGTGCATGATCAACACGGCGTTGTTTGCCACGCCCTGCGCGTCACGTTGCAGAGTGCCGAGGGTGCGATAGTGCAGGTTCAGCTCGGGCAGCGTCTCGCCGGACGCGAAGCGAAAATCCTTCAGCACGAAATCGCCTTCGTGCACGGCGGGCTCGGCCGCGAAAGCGGCGCTCGCGAACAATACCAACGCCATCGCAATCGTCTTCGTCATCTCGCGCCTCACAACTTCTTCTGCACCACACCGTCCTTCATGACGAAGGACACGTTCTTGAGCACCGTGACATCGCTCAGCGGATCGCCGGCGACGGCAATCAGGTCGGCGCGCTTGCCGGGCTCGATCGAGCCCACCTGCGCAGCGATGCCGAGCAGGTCCGCGGCGTTGAGCGTCGCGGCCTTGATCGCTGCCGCGGCCGGCATGCCGTGCTTCACCATCAGCTCGAACTCGTCGGCATTGCGGCCGTGCTTCGACACGCCGGCGTCGGTGCCGAACGCGATCTTCACGCCGCGCGGGTAGGCGAGCTCGAGCGCCTTGCCGGTGATCTTGATGCGCCAATCGATCTTGGCGCGCACTTCGGGCGGATACGCATTCGGATCTTTCGCGATGCGCTCGAGATAACCGTTCACCGTCGACAGCGTCGGCACGTAGTAGGCGCCGCTCTTCAGGAACAGCTTGATGCTGTCGTCGTCGAGCAGCGTGCCGTGCTCGATCGAATCGGCGCCGTACTTCAGCGCGAGATTGATGCCGTCCGCGCCGTGTGCGTGCACCGCGACCTTCTTGCCATACAGATGCGCGGTTTCGACAAGCGCCTGCGCTTCATCGTCGAACATCTGCTTGCCAACGCCGGCGCCGATGCGGCTGTTGACGCCACCGGTCGTCATGATCTTGATCAGATCGACGCCGCGGCGCACCTGGGCGCGTACGGCGTGCCGGCAGCTCTCCGGCCCGTCGCACAGATTCGTTTCCGACACGTGCTCGGCGATGTCTGGCGCGAGGCTCAGCGTGCGATCGCCGTGGCCGGCGGTCGTCGAGATGCCCGTGCCCGCATCCAGAATGCGCGGCCCTGCCACTTTGCCTGCGGCGATCGCGTCGCGCAGCGCGAGCGTCGTGCCGCGGTCGTCGCCGAGGTTGCGGACCGTCGTGAAGCCTGCGTCGAGCGTCTTGCGCGCGTTCGCGAGCGCCTGGTACGCGAAGTACGCGTCGCCGTTCGTCAGCGATTCGATCAGGCCTTCCTGCCCCGCGCTGTCGCTCTCGAGATGGACGTGACAATCGATCAGGCCCGGCAGCACATAGCGCTCGCGCAGATCGACCACGGTTGCGTTGGCGAAGCCGTCCGGTGCGGCGAAGCCGTCGCGTATCGCCTCGACCTTGCCGTTGCGGATGACCACTGTGGACGCGCCGCGCGGCGGCTGGCCCGGGCGATCCAGCAAGTGCCCGGCGTGAACGAGAACGATCGAGTCGGTGGGAGCCTGGGCGGCGGCGGTGCCGGCGACCAGCGCGAGCAGAGCAACGAGGAGTTTCATGGGGCCGGCATGATAGCCACCCCAGGAAATCGTTTCGAGACTTACGGGCTTTGTTCGACCTGCGGGACGATTTCGTGGGGACCCCGGCGAACCGGGGAAGACGCAGAAGCCGTGGTGGGCACGTGCATCTTTACGCAAACGCAACGATTGCGTCCCTGGTGTTTTGCTGCGTAGAGCGCGTTGTCCGCGGTCCGCGCGACCGTGTGGTACGCAGCGGCTGCGGCGGGATGATGCGTGGCGACGCCGACGCTGATGCTGACGGCGCCGCCAGTGCTGGAGCCCGCGTGCGGAATTGCGAGCGCCGCCACGTCGGCAACGATGCGTTGAGCTGCGGCTTCAGCCTCCGCGGCCGTGCGATCGACCAGCACCGCGATCAGCTCTTCGCCGCCGTAGCGTGCGAGCAGGTCGGCGGGATTGCCGGCAACGCCGGTGCGAACGGCTTGCGCGATCCGCTGCAGGCACTCGTCGCCCGCAAGATGACCGTAGTGATCGTTGTAGCGCTTGAAGTCATCGACATCGATCATCAGCACCGAGATCGGCAGGTGTCGCGCTGTCGCTTCACGCCACACGTCGTTGACTCGCGATTCGAATGTCTGGCGGTTGAGCAGCTGCGTCAACCCGTCGAGCGCCGCCATCTCGCCGAGCAGCTGGCGTTCGAGGAACGCCGTGCGATTCGCGTGCTCCAGCGCATACGCGCCCGCGCCGCCGATGACGTTGGCGCAGAACACTGCGAAAGCCAGGTAGATCGCGACCTGCGGCGCGATCGCGCCGCTCAGCCCCGCGACGATCAGCGCGCCGAGAACGATCAGGTTGCTGCGCAACGCCGGTGCGAAGCGCATGCCGAGCATGAAGTACAGGAAGAATGCGACGAGCAGCAATCGCGCTCCCACCAGCGGTGCGTACTGCGGCTCCGCGTAGACCGCCATCATCACGCTGCCCATGCCGAAGAGCGGCGCGGCCACCTGGATGGCAGGCAGATACACGCGCAGGTACAGCGGCTTGATGGTCGCGAGCAGGCACAACAGGATCGCGGGCACTTGCAGACCGAAGCGCACCAGGTCCGGCACGGCGTTGCTGGAGTGGATCACCCAGTGATCGATCATCGCGAAGCCGAGCGTGGTGCCGAGCGCGACCAGGATGCTCAGCCGCACCCAGCGCTGCGAGCCGAGCAGGTGATGGCGACGGAACTTCGCTTCGAGCTCGGCGGGGAAACGCAGGTTGGCGAAGCCGCCCTCGAGCACGCGGGCAGCTTGTCGGTCGTCGCTTCCGGTACGCGGCGTCGAACGCATGGGAGAACCCGCGGGAAAGAACCATCGGGATGCTGCGTGACGCGCAGCGTACGACGCATCGGCCGAAAGTACCAGACAGGACCCTCAGGCCGAAGCCGGGCCCGCTTTCAGACCGACTGCATGAATGGTGTCGTACAGGACGACGCAGTTGCGCCCCGCAAATTTCGCGCGATACAGGGCAGCGTCTGCATGCGCAAGCAGCTGGCGCAGCTCGTAGCCCGAGGACGCGGTAGTGGCCACGCCGAAGCTTGCGGAAACCGTCGAGCCCGCAACACCTCCGTCGGTGGCGACCGTCGCGATCGCAGCGCGCAGCTGCTCGCAGCGCTGACGCGCATCGGCGAGACTGCAGCCCGGCAGCAGAATGCAGAATTCTTCGCCGCCGAAGCGGCCGAACAGATCGCTGGCCCGCAGATGCGCCCGGCACGCCAGCACTGCCTGGCGCAGCACGTGATCGCCGGTCGCATGACCGTACTTGTCGTTGATCGATTTGAAGTGATCCAGGTCGCACAGGATCACGCACACTTCCTGCCCGACTTTGCGGCTCGCTTCGAGCGAGCGCTCCGACTGCGCGATGAAGTACGGACGGTTATCGATGCCCGTGAGGCCATCGACGCGTGACAGCTTCATGAAGTGCAGCTGCGAGCGCTTGGTGCGATACGCGAACAGCGCGATGAACACTGCCACCACGATCAGCAGGGCGATGTACAGACGGCTGGTCTCGACCGCTTTCTTGCCGAGCGCCTGTTGCAGCTGCAGGACTTCGTTCTGCTTGTTGAGGCCCTCGATCTGCAAGCGATTCGCAGCCGCTTCGTGTTTCGCGCGCTCGTAGGCGATCTGCCGCGCGCTCACGTCGTCGAGATAGCCCTTGTCGGCCTCGGCGTATTTTTCGTGATAGGCGAGCGCGGTCTTGATATCGCCCTGCTCCTGCGCGAGCTGGTACAGCAGGCGATACGCGTTGACCAGCGGCTCGGTGTACTGGTTCTGAATCCCGGGATCGCCGATCGCGCGCAACGCGAACTGGCGCGCCGTCGCCGAATCGCCGCGGTTCTTGTGAGCGCGCGCCAGCCACGAATCGTATTCGGAGACCAGCCGGCGATAGCGTGTCGCGCGGGTCACGTCGTAGTAGCTGGTCAGCAGCTTGATCGCGTCGGCATTGCGTCCGCGGTCGATGTAAGAGCGCGCGATGTAAACGCGGATGCCGTTGGCCCACAGCGTCTCGCCGGCCTGGTCGCAGGTCGCGATGGCGTCCATGAACTGCGCGATGTCGCCCTGCAGCCGGCCGCTGCGATAGAGCGCTTCGAGCCGCAGCTGATTGCTCCGACACACCGCTCGCGCCGAAGTATCTTCGGACGCGATCCGGTCCGTGTAGCTCAGCGCCAGGTCGTATTCGCCGACCTGGTTGTAGAGATACGCGATGACCAGCAAGCCTTGCTGGCGTGCGTCCTTGTCCGTGATCTGCGGCAACAACGCCAGCAGCCGTCCGAGCTGCGCGAATGCTTCGTCGTAGTGCGTGGCCACGGCCTGCACGTTCGCGACGGTGGCGCTCGCGCGGAAGCGCAGGGTGACATCGCGCGCTTCGTCGATGATCTGCTCCAGCGGCGGGATCGCGCGCGCGTAATCCCCGGCGTAAGCGCTGCGCCAACCCTTGAGGTACTGCAGGTATTGCTGCTGGGCTTGCGAGAACGTCGCGGATTGCTCGTCGAGCTGGCCCATGAGCGTGCTGAACTCAGTCGGATTGACGCCTTTGACGTCATCCGCCCGCCGCAGCAGTTCGTCAGCTTCCTGCGAGGTGAGCGCGAGCGCCGCGGTCGCGAGCAACGCGCAAAGCAGTGCGAGTCCGCCCAGCGCGCAGCGCCGGGCGGAGCCGTGGCGATCCATCGAGTGGCGTCGGGCGCAGCGCACGGACCTTCAGACGAACGACTTGTCGTCCTCCTTCTCGTCCTCTTCCTCGTCCTCTTCTTCTTCGTCGGGGTCGGGCTTCACGATCAGGCAGCACACGTTGCGCTGTGCGCCGAGCAGCTCGCCGAGCCGTAGCGCGTCGTCGGCCAGCAGTGCGCCGCGCAGACCGGGATCGATGCCGGCGTCGTCGAGCGCCTTCTCGATCTCCCCCGGCGCGGCGTGGCGCAGGCGGGCGTTGCTTCCGAGCCGATCCAGGAACTCGATGGGATCCATCATTGCCGCGTTCTCCTCGCTGTGGGTGGCCTTCGCAGTCCCCGGGCCCCCGTTCTCTCTATTCTGGTTGCAAGCGTACGCGGAAAGCGGGTTGCCAGGTAGCGCGATGAGCGGACCAGCGCCACAGATTCGTTCCCTGGTCCTCGGGCGAAAACCCTGAATGGCGGACCAGCCCAACGCTGAGTGCGAGTCGTTCGCAGGCGAGGTGGTCGACGCTGAACCGCACCCACACTTCATCGACCGGCAGCGCCGCGAATGCGTGGCCGATGACTCCGATCAGCGCGTCGGTTGCGAATCCCTGCTCGCGCCCGGATGACAGCAGCATGACGCCGAGCTCGGTCCGCCGCTGCACGCGATCGAAGCTCTGCAGCGTGCACAGACCGATGGGTTGCTGAGTTCCCTTCGGTGTCAGCGTCAGGAATCGCGCTCGCGGCGGCGAGGACCGCATTGCTCCAAGAACGTCGCGGAACGCGCGCGCGGCTGCGGCGCGGGTCCACGGCTGTCCGATGTGGCGCATCGTTTCGGGATTGCAGAAGAGCTCGCAGTACAGCTCCTCGTCGCGCTCGTGCATGGAGCGAATGAGCAGGCGCGGGGTCGTGAACTCCACGTGCAGCCGATCGAGCGCCGCCAGCCGCTCGCGCACCTGCTCGTCGGGTTGCAGCGGTACCGCCGGCGGGATCACGACGGTGGCGTGCATGTCGATGTCGATCGCCGGCAGCTGCGCGATCGTCGTGCGTTCGATGCGCGGTTGTTGCGTGGGTAGTGTCGCGACCTTGTAAACGATCGCTTCGTGTCCGGGCTCGTAGTCGCGCATCAGCACGTCGACGAGCACCTGACGATAGTCGCCGCCGGTCGCAAACCGCGCCAGCGAACGGTCGCCGGCGACACCAACCTGCCACAGCACCAGGTACGCAGAGGGATCGATGCGGCGCCGATACAGCATCAGCTGGCTCGCTTCGAAGTGCTGGCAGCCGTAGCGGCCTGGATCGATGCCGAGGTCCGCGTACAGACAGTCTTCAGCCGAAACACCGGGCTCCATGCGCGCGTCGTAGCCCTCGCGGCGCGCCAGCTCGATCGCATCGTGCGGCACGCCGGCGAACACTCCGGGATGACCATAAAAAGCGCCGCAGACCCGCTTGCCCGTGCGCACTTCCGCGAGCATCGCTGCGACCATCTCCCGATAGCTTTCCGCGCGCGACTTCCCTTCGCGATAGAACGACTGCAGGCTGCGCACGTCGCCGTTCATTTTCGCGAGCCACAGCTCGACGATGCCATCGGAGGTCGCGGCGAACACGACGTCGGCTGCTTCGATATAGCTGCGGCTGAGCGGCGTGAGGTGCGAGCCCAGCGTCATGCCGACACCGACGCACACCAGGCTCCCGGAAGGATTCATCTACTGGGCGTCGGGCTGCACTTCGGGCCTGGCCGCCGCGAATGCGGGCAGCGCTTCCAGGTGCGTGCTGATGCCGACCAGCGTCGGGAACGGCGCGAGGTCGGTCTTGAAGCGGCGCGCGTTGAACATCTGCGGAACGAGCAGCACGTCGGCAATCGATACCGCGTCGCCGAAGCAATAACGCCCTTTCGCGGAAAACTCGCGCGCCTGCGCTTCGAGGCCGCGAAAGCCCTCGCCGACCCAATGGCGGTACCAGGTGCCGACGCCTTCGTCGTCCTGCCGCAGCGAGTCGCGCAGGTAGTTCAGCACGCGCAGGTTGTTGAGCGGGTGGATCTCGCACGCGATCGCCATCGCCATCGAGCGCACGCGGGCGCGGTCGATCGGATCGTCCGGCAGCAGCGGCGGCGTCGGATGACGCTCGTTCAGATATTCGATGATCGCGAGCGACTGCGACAGGACGACACCGTCGGTCGCGAGCGCGGGGATCAGGCCTTGCGGATTGAGCGCGAGGTACTCGGGCGCGCGATGCTCGTTGCGTGCGAAAGCTTTCGGCAGCGATTCGTACTGCAATCCCTTGAGGTTGAGCGCAATGCGGACGCGAAACGCAGCGGAGCTGCGGAAGAACGTGTACAGCTTCATGTCGCTACTGCGATCAACTGTTCTTCGACGATCCAGCGCTTCAGCATGCCGGCGGCGATCATCGGGACTTCGTCGCCGTCGTGCCATTCGCACAGCGCTTCGCACATCGCGCCGAAGGTGCCGCCGTCGCGCATGATCTGGATGGCGGTTGCCTCAGCGGGATCGAGCGAGCGGTACTGCGTCTTGAGATCCTGCCGCCACAACAGCCAGGGCTGCGGCCGTTCGAGCATTGCGGGTTGCGGCGGCGTTGCTTCTTCCGCAAGCGACTTGAACAGCGCCTGCGCGTTCGTCGCCAGCTCGAGAAATTGCACGGACGGATGAAATCGCAGCTGCAGATCCGCCCAGGCATCCGGCGCGACGGTTGCCAGGCATTCCACGCCGACCGGCGTGGCGTCCGACGCGTCGAAAGAGGCCGCGAGCGCCCATTCCCAGCGCGCCAGCTCGGCGAGCCACGGCTGCAAGGGTTGCGATTGCGCGAGCACCTGCGCGAGGCGATCGCCGAACCAGCGGATCGATGCGAACTGCGACGGATGTGCATCGACATACGCTGAGGCAACTGCGCCGAACTGCTCGTCGCCGAGCAGCTCCTTCAAGCGCGGCATGTTGGCGGCGAGCGCCTCGGCCAGGCGGATTCGATACGCGTTGGAGTAAACGCCGAGCCGGGTCGCGGCAGGAACTGCCGGCGTGGCTTTCACCGCATCGACGATCGTGGAGTCGCCGACGAGCACGTGACGCTGCAAATCGCCCTGCAACTGCGCGAGCACACTCATGCTGCCTTCGCCGCCGACAGCGCGATCGATCGCGCGTGATCCAGCTCTGCGAGCAGCACCGGGAGCTCTGGAATCTTGTCGTCGCGCTCGATCATGGTCGAGACCGCGCCGAAGCGCGCGATGGCGGCGCCGAACAACTGCCAGACCTCTTCGCACACCGGCTCGTCGTGCGTATCGATCAGGTAGTTCCCGAGATTGCTGTGCCCGGCGAGATGAAACTGCTGCACGCGATCGACCGGTACGCCGTGCAGATACTCGAGCGGATCGAAACCGTGATTGACGCTGCTGACGTACACGTTGTTGACGTCCAACAGCAGCTTGCAGTCGGCGCGCTGCGCGATTTCGCGCAGGAATTCCCATTCGGTCATTTCATCCGCGGCGAAGCTCACGTACGTGGAGACATTCTCCAGCGTCAGTTGGCGGCCGAGGATGTCCTGCACCGCGTGCACGCGGCTCACGACGTGTCGCACGGTTTCTTCGGTGAAGGGCAGCGGCATGAGGTCGTGCAGGTTGACGCCGTTGACGCCGGTCCAGCACAGATGATCCGAAACCCAGGACGGCTCGATGCGCGCGGCCAGCGCTTTCACGCTGCGCACGTAATCGAGATCGAGTGGATCGGTGCTGCCGATCGAGAGAGACACGCCGTGCAGCACGATGGGGTAGTGCGCGCGCAGCCGATCCAGAAAGTGCAGCGGCCGGCCGCCAGGAACGAGGTAGTTGTCGGTGAGAGCTTCGAGCCAGGCTACGCGGCCGCGGTGCTCGCCGAGCAGTGCTTCATAGTGCTGGGGCCGCAGCCCGAGCCCGAATCCCAGGGAAGAAGTAGACACGTGGGGGTGGACATCAGGAAGGCGGCGCGGTGGAACACGCGCGCCGCCGTGAGCTCAACCGATCAGCTCTTCGCCTTGGCCTTGGCGGCGTCGCACTCCGCCTTCGACATCTGCTTCACGCCTTCGCCCTTGCAGGCGTTCTTGCCGGCGCAGTCGTGCTTCGCGGTCTTGCACTCGCTCGTGCCTTTACACGCGTTCACGCCTTCACACTTCACTTTCGCTTCGTCGGCGGCATTCGCGGCCGACAGGGGCGCAGCCGTAAACGCGATCGCAGCGGCCGCCGCGAGCGCCAGGCCGGAAAGTCTTTTCACCGAGCTTGTCATATGCCATCCCTCGTTGATTAGAGTGTTAACGACGCTCCAAACGGGAGCGCGTGAGTATACGCGTGCAGGGTCTGGCCGGATGCAAATCGCTCTTTTTGCAACGCCAGAAACAAGAAAGGCGGACGGCTTGCGCCGCCCGCCTCGATGCTGAGGGAGTGGGGAGGTCAGCTGCCCCGTCGAACTTCCATGGCGTCCTTCACTCTCTTGACGCCGTCGACGTCGCGCGCCAGTTGCAGGGCGCGCGTGCGCGCTTGGTCGGATTCGACGAAGCCGCTCAACTGCACCGTGCCCTTGAACGTCTCGACGGTGATCTGGTGCGCCTTCGTCACCGGATCCGCGACCAGCGCAGCCTTGACCTTCGCGGTCACGACGCCATCGTCGACAGCTTCGCCGGCCGACTGTTGCGTCGGCGTGCTGGAACAGCCAGTCATGACCGCTGAAGCCATCAGGGCGGCCAGCAGTGCCGCCGCCGTGGAGCTTCTGTGCTTCATGTTCCCCATCTCCTCAACTGACTCGAATCGGCTGCCTTAGCCCGAGCCGTCGCGACGCTGTTCGGCAGCCCGCTTCGCTGCGTCGAGATCACGGTCCGCGCGGTCCTTGCAGTCCTTCTGCGCATCGCCGCTCATCGCTTCGCACTTCTCGGCGGCGACCTTGTGAGTGGCTTCGGCCTGCGCTACGGCGATCTTGTAGTCGTTCTTGGCGGCAGTCTCGCTAGCCTGCTGCGTCTGATCGGCCACATCGTTCGGATCGTGATCGGCCTGTGCATCTGCGACGTCCTTCTGCGCGTCGGCCGTACGTTCGCGCGCATCCGCCTGTGCGTCGGCGACATCGCGCTGCGCGTCGGCACGTGCGTCTGTCACGTCGTGCTGCACCTCTGCCGGCGATTCTGCCTTGTTGCAGCCCGCGAGCGCGAGTCCGGCCACCATGGCGATAAGAAATGCGTTCCCCTTCATGTCGGTGTCCTCAATTAGCTACCCGCCATAGAAACCCATGTCTCAACCTGCCGGTTCCGTTGCAAAAAGTCGCTGACAGGACCGCTACAGACGGGCAGGAATTGCCGACGGCGGAACCAGAAAATGCGCGCACACGTTTCAGTGTTTCTGGTCGTGCGCCCTTTGTGCACGATTCACCGACGGTCCGGGACGATCCATTGCCAGCCTTAGCCGATGACAGGGAGCCGCAGAGCTCCGCGCCGCCACCGAGCATGCTCCCGCCCAGTACCGGTGGGCGGGTGCCTCTGCACGTCATCGGCATCATCGTCGTCTCGATCGCCCTGCTCGTGATCAACGCGTCGCTCCTGATCATCAACACGGCTGCGACGATGGATTCCAACGCACACTACGCGCGCTCCACCGAGATCAAGCGCGCGCTCACTACCTATCAGTCGGTGATCACCCAGGCAGAGTCCGCGCAGCGCGGCTATCTGCTGACCGGTCAGACCGGCTACCTGGAGCCGTATCACGTCGCGATGCGCAGCTGGCGCAAGCAGATCGACCAGTTGCGCGAGCTCACCGTCGACGATCCGAAGCGGCTGGCCGACATTGCTTCCCTGGAAGGTCTGACGACCGCCGCCGTCAGCCGCCTGGAGCAGACGATTCGCAGCAGTCCGCAGCCTGGGCCACACGGCAATGCGGACGTCGCCGGCACCGATCGCGCGACTCAGACGATGGACCGCGTGCGCGGCGTCGTCGATCGCATGATGAGCGAGGAAGATTCGCGCATCGAAGCATCGCGGCGCGAAGTGCTGCGCGACATGTGGGTTGGCGCCGGCGTCGCAGTGCTGGCCGCCGTGGTGACCGTCGCGGTGCTGATCGCGCTGAACAAGCTGCTGCAGCGATACGTGCGCGACCGCGAAAGCGCCGAGCGCGCGCTGCGCGAGGCGAACCAGCGCCTGAACGACCTGGTCGAGCAGCGCACCGCCGAGCTCACCGAGCTGTCGCAGCACCTCATCCGCGTGTCGGAGGAGGAAAAAGCCAAACTGGCGCGCGAGCTGCACGACACGCTCGGCAGCAACCTGACCGCGATCAACATGGATCTGAACTGGATCCAGCGACGGCTGCCGGAAACCCCTCGCGAGGTGCGCGAGCGCCTGCAGCGCGTGTTGCAGATGCTGGCAGATACGGTGGAGCTGAAGCACGAGGTGATCGAGGGTCTGCGCCCCAGCCATCTCGACAACCTCGGCCTGGCGTTTGCGATGCGTTCCCACTGCCGCGAGTTCACGCGCCGCACCGGGCTGCCCTGCGACATCGAGGTGCACGAGGACTTCGACGACCTGGACCCCTCCTGGTCGATCGCCTTCTACCGGATTGCGCAGGAAGCGCTCACCAACATCACCAAGCACGCCCAGGCGGCCCATGTGCGGATCACGCTGGCCCGCGAGCCGGAGGGGGTCCGCCTGCGGATCGCCGACGACGGGGTCGGCCTCACCGACGAGGCGCTGGCCAAGCCCAAATCGCACGGGGTCGTCGGCATGCGCGAGCGCGTCCGCGAGATGGGCGGGACCTTCGCCATCCGCCGGCCGGCCAACGGCCGCGGGACCGTCGTGGAGGCCTTCATTCCGAATCCCGGTCAGGCCCCGGCCTGGAGCGCGGCGTAGGGCGCGGCCGACGAGGGCGATTACAGGGGGTCACGGCCGCGAAAGCGACGTCCTCTGAAATGAATCGCGCAATGTCGGGAACATTTCGGCACGCCCAAGCGGTTGTGTCAGTCGAAGGCCGCACAAGGCCAGCGTATAGGGGCGAGCTATGGAAAACCCGATGACCGACACTGTTCCGGCACGCGACGCGCGCGCGTATTTGGGGCATGACACTGACGCTCGCGCGGAATTGCGGGAACTGGCGGTCTTGCAGGTGCCGGTCGGCACCAACCTGGCCGACGTCGAACGCTGGATGATCTTCGCGACGCTGCAGAAGTGCGGCGGCAACAAGACCCGCGCGGCGGCATTGCTGGGCGTCAGCCTGAAGACGCTCTACAACCGCCTGAACGCCTACCGGGCACAGGGGCTGGTCATGGACTACGCGGCCACCGCCGGGCGGGACATCGAGATCACGGGCATGCATGCAGAGCTCGTGGATGAACTCACGGAGGTACCCGGATGATGTTGGACGCGAGAGAAAACGAGAGTCGGGACACCTTTCAGCAGGTGCAGACGCCGATCCGCGTGATGATCGTGGACGATCACGCGATCCTGCGCGCCGGCGTCCGCGAGATGCTTTCGGAAGAGGCGGATCTGCAGGTGGTCGGCGAAGCCGGCTCCGCTGAGGACGCCCTGCAGCAGCTGCGCGAAGGATTGAAGGTCGACGTCGTGGTGCTGGACATCACGTTGCCTGGCCAGAGCGGCATCGACCTGCTCAAGCAGTTGCGGCGCGACCGTCCGGAGCTGGCGATCCTGGTGCTGAGCATGCACCCCGAGCGCAGTTTCGCGGTGCGTCTGATGCGTGCTGGAGCGAACGGCTACGTGCCGAAGATGATCGTGCCCGAAGAGCTGGTGAAAGCGGTGCGCGCGGTCGGCACTGGACGGCGTTACATCACGCCGCTGGTGGCGGAGCTGCTTGCATCGGAATGCGCGGCGGACGAAGAGGGGCCGCTGCACAACCGCTTGTCGGAGCGCGAGCTGCAAGTCTTCACCCGCATCGCCCGCGGCGTCTCGCCCGCGGTCATGGCGAACGAGCTGGGCCTGAGCGTGAAGACCGTGAGCACCTATCGCGCGCGCATCCTCGAGAAGATGGGAATGCGCAGCAATGCAGAGATCGCCGCTTACGCCGTCCGCAACCAGCTGGTCGAGTAAGGCCGGCCGCTGGCACTGCGCGGGGGAGTCGACGCCGGGCACCGAGAGTGACACCGGCACGCACCCGGCGCTGCGCGCGCTCGGGCGGGCTGAGCTGACCATCTACATCGTCGAGGACTCGGAAGCCGTCAAGGAACGGCTGATCGAGTCCGTCGAGGACATCCCGCACGCACGTGTCGTCGGCAGCGCCGAGGGCGTCACCGAGGCGCTCGAAGGCATGCGTGTGCTCCAGCCGCGTGTGTTGATCCTCGACATCCAGCTGCGCGGTGGCAGCGGCTTCCGTCTGCTCAAGCTGATGCGCGCGGCCGGCATGACGCGGCCCGAGACGATCATCGTCGTGACCAACTATCCCTCCGACGACTACCGCACCGCGAGCCGCGAGTGCGGTGCGGATCACTTCTTCGACAAGGCCTCGGAATTTCACAAAGTGCGTGAAGTGCTGCTGGATATGCGGTGACCACGCAGGTGCGCAGTTCCAGGGATCTAAATGCCCGCTGGTGCGTTGCATGCTCCGGTGGTTGATTTGGACATTGCGCAACACGTCGCATGGACCTCCCCAGGACGATGGGGGCACCCGCTGAGAACCCATCGGACGCCATGCAGACGGCTGCGCACTTGAGGCCGCGCCGTAAGGCACGGCCTCTTTTTTTGTGGAGGTGCACCATGACCGCGAACCTGCGCCGGAGCCTGTTGCCCGCCGCACTGATCGCATGCCAGGCGCTGACCTGCACCGCGCTCGCCCAGCAAACCGACGAAGACCGTCCGCGCCAATCAACGCTCGACCGCGGTGCCGAGGTCGATCGAACGCGAACCACGCAGTCACCGATGTCCAGGACTGTGACGCCCCAGTCGTTCACGACTCAGGCTGCCGTCATCGGCCAGGCGGAGATCGATCTCGGCCAGCTGGCCCTGCAGCAGACGCAGGACTCAGGCGTGCGCGACTATGCGCAGCGTATGGTCAGGGATCACCAGGCAGCGGCCGCAAGACTTCGGAAGATCGCCGGCGAGGAAGATCTCGATCTGCCGCAGTCGCTCGACGCAGGGCACGCAGCGCTGAAAGAAAAACTATCGAGCCTGAGAGGCACAGCGTTCGATCGCGAATACGCGAAAGCGATGGCGAAGGGACACGACAATGCTGTCGCGCTCTTCGAGTCCGCCTCTCAGGCGTCGCAAATGACGCCGGCGCTGAAGGAGTTCGCTGCTGCGACGCTGCCGACGTTGAAGCAGCACATGCAAATGGCGCACGAGCTGCAAGCGAAGGAAAGCGGGTAAGCAGGCTACCAGCGCTTCTGGTTCACCCGCAGCTGATTGT
Source organism: Steroidobacteraceae bacterium (assembly GCA_035277305.1). Taxonomy (GTDB): domain Bacteria; phylum Pseudomonadota; class Gammaproteobacteria; order Steroidobacterales; family Steroidobacteraceae; genus Steroidobacter. The sequence goes on from DATEKT010000195.1 coordinate 19,651, forward strand.
GGATCTCGCGCACGCCACAGGCGTCGATGAGCTCTTCGACCTCGTACTTCGTACGCCGGTCTGCGACAGAGCCGCGTAGCGTCGCAGCCTGATCCTTCACTTCGACTTCGATGTCGCTGGCGTCGATGCGCGGATCGTCCGTCAGCCGCTCGCAGATCGTTTCCAGGAGTCGCTCGTCCGACCGTGCGTAACCTTTCGGCCCACGGCCGCGATGTGACGGCGAGTCGCCCCGCGATTCCATCTCGGGCGTCCAGTCCGCCGGATCGCTCCATGCACCTTCGCCCGCGTAGCCCGAAGCTCCGGCGCTGCCCCTGGAGCTCGCGCGTGAGCTCGGCGCCGTGCCGAACCCACCGCCGTAGTGGCTGCCGGCCCCGAAGTACTGCTCGCCAGCGTCGTCGTTGCGCCACTCGTCATCGAACTCTCGATAACCGCTAGGGCGCGCGGAAGGGATTTCGTAGCGGCGGTCGTTGGGCATGACTGTTCTCCGGTAGCGAGGACTCCAGGAACAAGACGCGCCGCGCGTCGATGTTCCGCGCGGGTCAAAGCGCCGACAGCGCGTGCAGCATCGTCCGTAGAGAGATGCGCAGGAGGGAGCGGGCCAACTTCTACTTGTTCTTGCGATCGTCCTGAAGCAGGTTGCGGCTCCAGTCCGCGCGGCTGCGCGACTCGTCGTACTCGACCGCGTTTTCCGAATGCGTGCTGCGGCACTCGTCCTGCCAGCGCACGACCAGATAGCGGCCGGTGCGCAGCTGCCAGACGTCGCCGCGCAGGTCCATGTCGCTGTCTTTCAACCGGACGGGATCACCGACTTGCAGTCGGCTGTGCTGTTCTTCGCTCATGGCATAGCCTAGTGCGACCGGCGCCGTGGATGGATTCAGGGAAAATCGCAATCGCCGCAGGCGATGCTCAGGATGAGCAGCCCGTCACGAACGGGCGTGTGAGGGCCTTCACGGTTTGCGAGCGCTACGGGGCGGCCAGGCCTCGAGTCATTCGGTCCACCAGCCCATGAATTCTTCGAAGCTGATCTTGCCGTCGCCGTCGCTGTCGGTCATCTCGAACGCCAGCAGGCATTCGTCTTCCGACAGATCCTGGTCGAGCGCGTGCAACAGCGCTTCGAACTCCGCGACGACGATCCAGCCATCGCCGTTCGCGTCGCAGGCATCGAAGCTCTGGCGCAACTCGGCGAGCTCATCGGTGCTGAGATCTTTCATCGTCGGGTCTCCCTGAACACGTTGCTCCCAGCGCGCTGCGATTCTACCGGGGGCCGCCGAACTTCTCTGCAAAGAAATCGTCGGCGTTCCAGCGCGGCGCGCTCGCCGCGTTGGCAGCGTCCAGCAGGATGCGCACGTCGACGCGCGTCAGGTCCGCGGCCGTGCCGTAGTCGAGCGGCAGATTGAGGTCGTCGCTCGGCTGGTGATAGTTAGTCTCGCGGAACTGCTTCTGCAGCGCGCCGACATCGACGCCGGCCTCGCGCCCCTGGTAGCCGCTCTTCAACACCAGCGCCGGAATCCCGTGCCGGATGAAGGAGAACTGGTCGCTGCGGATGAAGCTGACTTCCTCGGGCGTTGCGTCCGGGCTCAGCCGGTAGCCTTGCGCCGTCACGGCGTTGCGCGCGAGCGTGCCGAGACTGGAATGCTCCGCGCCGATGGCCACGAAATCGCGCACCGGCGCGAGCGGCAGCGGCATGTCGATGTTGATGTTCGCGACGATGCGCCGACCGTCGGCGCGCGGACGTTGGGCGAAATAGTCGGAGCCCAGCAGTCCCTTCTCCTCGGCGGTGACCGCCGCGAACAGCACTGTGCGTCGCGGGCGGGTGTTCGAGACGTGCAGCGCTCGCGCGATTTCCAGCAGGATCGCGACGCCGACGGCATTGTCGTGCGCGCCGTTGTAGATCGAGTCGCCGTTGATCGCCGAGCCGCGCCCGAGATGATCCAGATGCGCGGTGATCACGATGATCTCGTTGCGCAGCTCCGGATCCGTGCCGGGCAGCATGCCGAGCACGTTGGTGCTCTCGGTGCGCCGCAAGCCGGTCGTCGCCGACAGGGTCAACAGCCCCGGCAGGCCGAAGCCCTGCGGCTCGCCCGCGTCCGCGGCCGTCATGATGTCCGTGAAGCTCGAGGCGGCGTTTTCGAACAACCGCGCGGCCGCCTCGTGGTTGAAGCGAAACCGCAGCTTCAGCTCGGGAAACGCGCGCTGCGGTTTGCCGTCCGCGTCGAGCCAGCGCATCTGCGGCGTCCAGCTCATCGCAACGACCCGCTCCCAGGGCACGCGCCGCTCGTCGACCGATGAGGCGACCGTGATCACGCCGACTGCGCCGCGCTCGACGAGCGAGCTCCACTTGCGCTCGCTCCACGAGTAGTAGGCGCGCTGCGAGTTCGGAAACTTCGCGGGCGCGCCGCTCAGGATCACGGCGATGCGGCCCTTGAGATCGACGTTCTCGAAGTCCGTGTAGCCGAGCTCGGGCGCGTCGACGCCGTAACCGGCGAACACGAGCGGCGCTGTCAACGTGGAGCTCGCGGACAGGAAATCGGCGGACGGCAGGTAATGCGTGCCGTACTCGAAAGAGTACGTCTCGTCATCGCGCACCAGCTTCGCGGAGGAGCCGGGCAGCACGGGAGTCGCTTCCAGCAGCGGCACGGCCTGCAGGAACGTGTCGTCGTCGCCGGCTGGCGCGAGCCCGGCCTGGCGGAATTGCGCGGCGACGTAAGCCGCGGCGATGTCATAGCCGCGCGTCGCGGCGGCACGGCCTTCGAGCAGGTCGCCGGCCAGGAATTCGACGTGACTGCGGATCGCTTCGGCGCGCACTGCGTTCGTGGCGGGCAGCTCGGCGGCGCGGGTCGTGAACGCGGCCGCGGCGAGCAAAAAGGCTGTCAAAGCGCGCATGGCACTCCGTGATGGAAAGCACGACAGGGCGGCATTGTAGTTCACCGCCGGTTCAGCGCCTGGAACTTAGCTTGAACGTGCGGCATCCTGACCGTGGTGTTCAACATGGCTAGTTGGCCTGCACGGGTTGTAATACGGCGCTGGAGCTTCACCGGCGTAACAGCAGTGTTGTTCCTGCAGGGCTGCTCCCTCGAGCCTTATCGACCGCCGCAGCCGCCTCCGGCGACCTGGAGTTCCAGACCCGCACCCGCACCGGCGCTCGCAGCCGCACCTTCCGTCGGCGACGACATCGCAGTCCGCGCTATTGCGCAGCTGGGCAAGCCGTACATCTGGGGCGGGGCCGATCTCACCGGTTTCGATTGCAGCGGCCTGGTGCGCTTCATCTACGACCAGGTCGGCATTCCCGTGCCGCGCACGGCGGCGGAGCAGTTCTCCGCGGCGAAGCCGATCGCACTCGCGGGACTGAAGCCCGGCGACCTGCTGTTCTTCCGCACGCAAGGCCCGCAGCGCATCTCACACGTAGCGATCTACACCGGCGAAGGGCGCTTCGTGCACGCGCCGCGCACCGGCTCGCCGGTCGAATTGCGCATGCTCGACGACGAGTACTATCGCGCGCACCTCGCCGGCGCCGGCCGGCTGTTCTGATTGCGCTCTAAGTCGCGGTCTTCTTCTTTCTCTTCGCTGCGGGTTTAGGCGCAGGTTCCGCCGCAGCAGGCTCCGCTGCGGGAGCTTCGCCCGCCGGCCGGTTCATGCGCTCGCGCACCAGGCTGTCGACGACCGACGGATCGGCGAGCGTCGACGTGTCGCCCAGCTGGTCGTGCTCGTTCGCGGCGATCTTGCGCAGGATGCGGCGCATGATCTTGCCGGAACGCGTTTTCGGCAGGCTCGGCGCCCATTGCAGCAGATCGGGTGCGGCGATTGCGCCGATCTCCTTGCGCACCCACTCCCGCAACTCGCCGCGCAGCGCTTCGCTCGGCGCTTCGCCGGCGTTGAGCGTGACGTAGGCGTAAATGCCCTGGCCCTTGATGTCGTGCGGGTAGCCGACCACCGCAGCTTCAGCGACCTTGGGATACGCGACCAGCGCGCTCTCGATCTCGGCGGTGCCGAGGCGATGTCCCGCGACGTTGAGTACGTCATCGACGCGGCCGGTGATCCAGTAATAACCGTCCTCGTCGCGCTTCGCGCCGTCGCCGGTGAAGTAGCGGCCGGGGAACGTGCGGAAATACGTCTCGATGAAGCGCTGATGATCGCCGAACACCGTGCGCATCTGGCCCGGCCAGCTGTCGGTGATCACGAGGTTGCCCTCGGCGACGCCTTCGAGCGTCTTGCCTTCGCCGTCGACGATCGCCGGCTTCACGCCGAAGAACGGCAGCGTCGCCGAGCCGGGCTTCTGATCGATCGCGCCCGGCAGCGGGCTGATGAGGATGCCGCCGGTCTCCGTCTGCCACCACGTGTCGACGACCGGGCAGCGGCCGTCACCGACCACCCGGTGATACCACTCCCACGCTTCGGGGTTGATCGGCTCGCCGACCGAGCCGAGCAGGCGCAGCGAGCTGCGCGACCAGCTCTTCACCGGCGCGTCGCCTTCGCGCATCAGCGCGCGGATAGCCGTCGGCGCAGTGTAGAAAATCGTGACCTTGTGCTTGTCGACGGTCTGCCAGAAACGTCCGGCGTCAGGATAGTTCGGCACGCCTTCGAACATCAGCGACGTCGCGCCGTTGGCAAGCGGCCCGTACACGATGTAGCTGTGGCCCGTGACCCAGCCGACGTCGGCTGTGCACCAGTAGATGTCGTCCTCGCGCAAGTCGAAGATCAGCTCGTGCGTCATCGACGCATACACGAGATAGCCGCCGGTCGTATGCAGCACACCCTTCGGTTTGCCGGTGGAACCGGACGTATAGAGGATGAACAGCGGATCCTCCGCGGCCATGACCTCGGGCGGACATTCCTTCGGCTGAGCCGCGAGCGCCTCCTCGAACCAGCGATCGCGCCCCGCCTGCATCGGCACCAGCGAGCCGAGCCGCCGCACCACCAGCACGTGCTTCACCACGTCGCTGCCCGGCGCCGCGAGAGCAGCATCGACATTTGCCTTGAGCGGAATGCGTTTGCCGCCGCGCAGCCCTTCGTCCGCGGTGATCACGACTGCCGAGGCGCAATCGGCAATCCGACCGGCGAGCGACTCGGGCGAGAAGCCGCCGAACACGACGGAGTGCACCGCACCGATGCGCGTGCACGCGAGCATCGCCACTGCCGTTTCCGGAATCATCGGCATGTAGATCGTGACGCGGTCGCCCTTGCGCACGCCGAGCGCCTTGAGCGCGTTCGCGCACTGGCATACGCGCTCGTACAGCTGGCGATACGTGAGGCGCTCAGTCATGCGTGGGTCGTCGCCTTCCCAGAGGATGGCGGTCTTGTCGCCGCGCTTCGTGAGGTGGCGGTCGAGACAGTTCGCCGCGACGTTCAGCTTGCCGTCGTAGAACCAGCGGATGCGGAAGTCCTTCTCGTCGTAGCTCGTGTCCTTCACCTTCGAGTACGGCTGGATCCAGTCGAGGCGCCGGCCGATGCGCGACCAGAACGCGTGCGGGTCGCGCACCGACTCCTGGTAGTGCCTCAGGTAGTCGGCGTGTTTCAGGTGGGCGAGGGCGGCGAAATCTTCGGGGACCTTGTAAATCCTGGAGCTCATTGCGTCAGAGTGCTCCAAGCGCCTGGCGCACGCGCTGCGCGTGCTCGGCGAGCACCGCCTTGTCGGCCCAGTCGCGATTGTGCGAGCGCAACTTCACGCCTTCGTAACAGGGAATGATGTGGAAGTGGATGTGAAAGACGGTCTGTCCGGCGACGGCCTCGTTGAACTGGATGATGCGCATGCCGCCGGGGTTGAATGCCTGCTGCACGCCGCGCGCGACGTGCTGCGTCGCCTTGATCAGCTCGCCGAGCACGGCGGGCTCGATGTCGAAGAAATTACGCGCTGGCGCTTTCGGCACCACGAGCGTGTGTCCTTCGGACATCGGCATCGCGTCCATGAACGCGAGCCCGCGCTCGTCCTCGAATACTTTGAAGGCCGGCATCTCGCCGCGAATGATCTTCGCGAAAATGTTGTTGTCGTCGTACATGTCAGATCCCGGCTTTGGCGAGTGCGTCGACGACCTGGCGGATCGAGGCGCCGAGCGCAGGATGATCGGCCTCGAAGCGCACGGCCAATGCGTCCAGCTGCTCGATCAGCGACTCGTGCTCGCCGGCCGACGTGGGCTTGCCGAGCAGCCGCGTAATGTCGCCGAGCAACTCGATGAGCCGCTGGCGCAGCTCGGGATCGTCGACCGACCGCGTGCGGCCCAGCTCCGCGTGCAGGGCCGCGAGCCGGTCTTTCAGTTCTGTCGCCACTCTCGCGCCTCCGCTGCAGGTGAGGCAGCCATTCTAGGTTTTCCTGTCGAAAGCGGCCAAGGCCCTTTCGACGAACAGTCGGCAAAAGGCGCGACTTTTGCCTCCTGAGGTTCTTTTCGCGCTGCCGGGAGAGGGCTCCGGAAGGAATTGTGGAACGGTGCGCGGTCAGTTGTTTCCCGGGTTGTCCTGCGGCTTGTCCTGTGCTGTGCCGGCAGGCGCTTCCGCGACTTTCTTACGCGTCAGCCGCACGTCGTACTGCTGCTCCAGCTGCGCGAGGTCGGTGTCGTTGAGGCGCTTCATGCCCAGCACCGTCGCGGGCGTGCGAAAGCCCGGGCTCGAATCCACGGCAACGATGCGATCCATCCCGTAGCCGCACAGCATGCCGTCGTGATTGCGGTCCACCACGGCGATCGTGTTGGCGAATTTCAGCTCGGGCATCGGCATCGACAGCTCGACCAGGTAAGCCTTGCTGCGCGTCGGCGCCCAGATGATCATCTTGTCGCGATCGAGAACCTTGAAATCGTTGATGGTGCGAGCGAACACACATTCGTTGCTGCCGGCGCGCGTCGACTTGTCCGTCGATGCAACTGCCGGTGCGCTCACGCCTGCGGCCATACTCATGGCGACGGCCGCGAACACCAAAGCGTCTTTCATAAAAACTCCTAATCTTCTGCACTGTCAGGATGAGACCGGGACGATGAATGAGTGCTTAACTGACGCACCCATTTCATGTGCAGGCTAGCGCTGTCAGGCGCGTACTTCTGTCATGGGGACGACACAAGGAAAAACGAGCGTCGCAGCGCCGCCGGACGCGGATTTAATGCAGTCTTAAGGAACTATTTCGGGCGCGGGCGGGCACGCGCAGTCGCGACCGCGGTCGTCGGATCGTCCGGCCAGTAGTGCTTTGGATAGCGGCCTTTCAGCTCCTTCTTCACTTCCGCGTAGCCGCGCGCCCAGAAGCTCGCGAGATCTTTCGTGACCTGCACGGGCCGGTGCGCGGGCGACAGCAATTGCATCGTCAACGGGACGCGGCCGCCGCCGACGGCTGGCGTGACGGCGAGCCCGAACACTTCCTGCAATCTCACCGCGACCGTCGGCACGGACGAGTAGTCGATCGGAATCCGCGAGCCGCTAGGCACCTGCAGATGCGTCGGCGCGATCTCATCCAGCCGCTGCCGCTGATTCCAGTCGAGCAGCCCGCCGATGATCGCGGTCATGTCCAGTCGCGCGAGATGCTCGCGCCGGCTCATGCCGGTGAGCCACGGCGCCAGCCAGGTTTCGAGGGTTACGGACAGTGCCGCATCGCTCACGTCCGGCCACTGCTGCGACGCTCGCGTGTCGAACTCGCGCGCGAACGACAAGCGCTGACGTAGCGCGCGCGCTTCCTTGGTCCAGGGCAATGCGTCGAGACCGAGCTCGGCTATGCCGGTGAGCAGCGCGTTGGTGAGACGCGCGCTGTCAGGATTCTCCAGTCGTCGCTCGCCCAACCGGATCGCGCCGAGCCAACGCTCGTCCTGCGCAACGACGGCTTGCTCGCGCGCATCCCATTCGAAGCGCTCGCGGTGCTCGATGAGCGCAGCGAAATCGTCTTCGAGGGCGGCGCGCGACACGGGCGCGGCGAGTCTGATCAGCGCCTCGCGATCGCCTGCGTCGAGATCCGCGACGACCAGGAACTCCGCTTGCCCGATGCTCTGCGCGTCCATCAGGCGCGCGCCGCGTCCACCGGCGAGCAGGTAGCGACCGCCGCCGCCTCGCGACTGCGCTATCCGGTCGGGATATGCGAGCGCGAGCAGCCGGCCGATGTCTGCGTCCGTATCGCCGGCACCAGATTGCGAGGCGCGTGCTTCGACCTGTCTTTCCAGAACCTGCACGCTGCGCAGCGCTCGCTGGCGTGCGCCGCCGTCGACGCGCACCTCCGCTGCGACGTGCGGATCGTCGACACGTCCGCGGCGCAGCGCTTCGATGCGCAACCGCAGATCGGCGTCGCGACGATTGGCGCTCCAGCGCAGCAGATCGCGCTCACCAAGCACCGCTGCGATCTCCAGTGCGAGGCGCTGCAAGCGGAGTTCAGCTCCGCGCACGATCATGTGCGCCAGTCGCGGATGTGTTCCCAGTCGCGCGAGTGCGCGACCGTGCTGCGTGATCCGGCCTTGCGCATCGATCGCTTCGAGTGAGCGCAGCAAGTCGCGCGCCTGTGCGAACGTCGCGGCCGGCGGCGGATCGAGCCAGCGCAAGGTGCGCGGATCGACGATGCCCCACTCGGCCAGATCGAGCGCGACCGGCGCGAGATCCGCCTCGAGAATCTCCGGCGCGGTTTGCGCGGCGAGCGACGCCTGCTCGGTCTCGGACCACAGTCGATAGCAAACGCCGGGACCGAGACGGCCGGCGCGGCCACGCCGCTGATCGGCGGATGCGCGCGAGATTCGCACGGTCTCCAGGCCGCTCATGCCAGTCGCGGGATCGAAGCGCGCCCGGCGCGCGAGGCCCGAGTCGACTACGACGCGGACCCCTTCGATCGTCAGGCTGGTCTCCGCGATGTTCGTGGCGAGAACGATCTTGCGATGGTGCGCGTCGCCGGGCCGCAGCGCTGCATCCTGATCGGCCGGCGACAGGTCGCCGAACAGCGGCAGCACGCTCACGTGTCGCGGCAAGCTCTGCTCTGCGAGGTACTGCTGCGTGCGGCGGATCTCCGCCTGGCCCGGCAGGAATGCCAGGATGTCGCCGGTGTCGTGCTCGATCGACTGCGCGATCGTTCGCGCCATGCGCGCGGCGACGTCGACTTCGCGCACGCCGCGATTCGCGACGGCGCCGGGCAGCCAATGCGTCGTGACTTCGAACGCACGTCCCGCTGCCGTGACGATCGGCGCGTCGCCGAGCAGGCGCGCGACTGCAGTCGCGTCGAGCGTCGCGGACATCACCAGGATCCGCAGGTCCTCGCGCACCTCGGTCTGTGCGTCGAGACACAACGCCAGCCCGAGATCCGCGTTGAGGCTGCGCTCGTGGAACTCGTCGAAGATCACCAGCGCGACGCCTTCGAGCGTGGCATCGCGCTGCAGCCAGCGCGTAAGAATGCCTTCGGTCACCACCTCGATGCGCGTGCGCGGGCCGACCTTCGATTCGAGGCGGGTGCGAAACCCGACCGTCTGGCCGACAGGTTCGCTCAGCATCTGCGCCATGCGCGTCGCGACCGCGCGCGCTGCGAGTCGACGCGGCTCGAGCATCACGATCCTGCCGCCCGCGAGCGCGTGCTCGTCGAGGAGCGCGAGCGGCACGCCGGTCGATTTGCCGGCGCCCGGAGGCGCCTGCAGGACGACGCTCGCATGCGCGGCGATCGCGGCCCGCAGCTCTGGCAGCGCGGCGTCGATCGGCAGATGGAATTGGGGAATCTTCACAGCCGTATGGTAGCGGTTGTGTACACTCTGGCACCCGGCGAATACCAATTTACAAACCAGGGGGACTCAATGAAGTCGGCGCGCCAGCTCGGTTCCATCCTGCTGCTCGTTCTGCTCGCCGGCGCCGTCGCCGCCGCGGATCTCCCGAGCGCGCGGCCCGAAAGCGTCGGCATGTCGACGCAGCGTCTCAGTCGCCTGAAGAGCGAGATGCAGGCGCTCGTCGACAGCAATCAGCTCTCGGGCGTCGTGACGATGGTCGCCAGAGACGGCAAGGTGGTGGAGTTCGACGCCGCCGGCAAGCGCGACCTGGAAAGCGCAGCGCCGATGCAGAAGGACTCGATCTTCCGCATCTACTCCATGTCGAAGCCGATCACCGGCGTCGCGATGATGATGCTGCTCGAAGAAGGCAAGTGGCAGCTCAACGACCCGGTATCGAAGCACATCCCGGAGTTCGCGAATCTCAAGGTGGCGAAGGTGAATCCGCAGACCGGCGCGGTCACGCAGGTGGCGCCCGATCATGCGATGACGATGCGCGAGCTGATGTCGCATTCGGGCGGCCTCACGTACGGCCTGTTCGGCAGCACCGCGGTCGACAAGATGTACATGGACGTGAACGTGCTCGACCGCGACGTGCCGCTGCAGGCGATGATCGAAAAGCTCGGGAAGATTCCGTTGCTGCACCAGCCGGGCGAGCGCTGGCACTACAGCGTGTCGGTCGACGTGCAGGGTTACCTGGTCGAGAAGCTGTCGGGCCAGCCGTTTCCGGAGTTTCTCAGGCAGCGCATCTTCGCACCGCTCGGCATGAAGGACACCGCGTTCTACGTGCCGGCGGAGAAGATGAATCGCTTCGTGTCGTTCTACACCTACGACAAGGATCGGAAGTTCGCGCCGCATCCGAGCCCGGACTACTCGAAGCCGCCCACGGCGCCTTCGGGTGGCGGCGGCCTGGTCTCGACCGCGACCGACTACATGCGCTTCTGCCAGATGCTGCTGAACGGCGGCGAGCTCGACGGCCAGCGGTTGTTGTCGCCGCTGACGGTGCAGCTGATGCGCTCGAACGTGCTCCCCGCGAGCGCGCGCACTTTTTCGCCGGGCACCGGATTCGGCCTGGACTTCGCGGTCGTCGAAGATCCGGTCGCGGCCGGCGGCTATGGCGGCGAAGGCACGTTCTACTGGGGCGGCTATGCCGGCACCTGGTTCTGGATCGATCCGGTCTACAACCTGATCGTCGTCGGCATGATTCAGCAGCGCGCCGACGGGATGCCGGACGTGCGCGCGCTGTCGCGCAGTCTCACTTACCAGGCGATCGTGAAATGATGGATCAGTCGCACCGGCGGGTGGTCTTCGCCTCGTCGCTCGGCACGGTGTTCGAGTGGTACGACTTCTACCTGTACGGCTCGCTAGCCGCGATCATCAGCAAGAAGTTCTTCTCGGGCGTCAACGAGACGACGGCATTCATCTTCGCGTTGATGGCGTTCGCCGCCGGCTTCTTCGTGCGTCCGTTCGGCGCCGTCGTGTTCGGCCGGCTCGGCGACCTGGTCGGGCGCAAGCACACGTTCCTGATCACGATCGTGATCATGGGCGTGTCGACCGCGCTGGTCGGCTTGCTGCCTTCGTACGAGACGATCGGCGTCGCGGCGCCCGTTGCGCTCGTCGCTCTGCGTCTGCTGCAGGGCCTGGCGCTCGGCGGTGAGTATGGCGGCGCTGCATGTTATGTCGGCGAGCACGCACCGCCGGGCAAGCGTGGCCTGTACACGAGCTGGATTCAGACGACCGCAACGCTCGGCCTGTTCCTGTCGTTGCTGGTGATTCTCGGCAGCCGCCTGTGGTTCGGCGCGGAGTTCGAGAACAACGGCTGGCGCGCGCCGTTCCTGCTCTCGATCATCCTGCTCGCGATCTCGGTCTATATCCGCCTGCAGCTGCGCGAGTCGCCGGTGTTCCTCGAGATGAAAGCCGCCGGCCGCACCTCGCGCGATCCGGTGGGTGAATCGTTCGGGCGCTGGGACAACATGAAGATCGTGCTGCTGGCGCTGCTCGGCGCGACGGCGGGCCAGGCGGTCGTGTGGTACGGCGGACAGTTCTACTCGCTGTTCTTCCTGACGCAGACGTTGAAGGTCGATGCACAGACGGCGAACCTGCTGGTCGCCGGCGCGTTGCTGATCGCCACGCCGTTCTTCGTCGTGTTCGGCTGGCTTTCCGATCGCATCGGCCGCAAGAAGATCGTGCTCGGCGGCTGTCTGCTCGCTGCGCTCACGTACTTCCCGCTGTTCGGCGCGCTCACGCACTATGCGAACCCGGCGATCGAGCAGGCGCGGCAGGCGAGCCCGATCACCGTCGTCGCCGATCCTGCCGACTGCCATTTCCAGTTCGATCCGATCGGCAAGGCGCGCTTCACGAGCTCCTGCGACATCGTCAAGAGCGTGCTGGCGAAAGCCGGTGCACCGTATGAAAACGAAGCGGCGCCCGCGGGCGCCGTAGCAGCGGTGCGCGTCGGCGATGTGACCGTCGTGTCTTTCGACGGCCGCGAGCTGGCTGCGGCGGAGTTCAAGCCGCGGAACGAAGCGTTCGCAGCGCAGTTGGTTGGAGCGTTGAAGGCTGCGGGATATCCGGCGAGCGCCGATCCGGCGCGGATCAATCACGCGATGGTGCTGCTGCTTCTGTCGGTGCTCGTGCTCTACGTGACGATGGTGTACGGCCCGATCGCAGCGTGGCTCATCGATCTGTTCCCGGCGCGCATCCGCTACACCTCGATGTCGTTGCCGTATCACGTCGGCAACGGCTGGTTCGGCGGATTCCTGCCGACCGTCTCGTTCGCGCTCGTCGCGCTCACCGGGGATATCTACTACGGACTGTGGTATCCGATCGTAGTGGCGGTGCTCACCGTGGTGATCGGCGCGCTCTTCCTGCCGGAAAAGCGCGACGACGTCACTCCAGCGTGAACCACTGCACTTCGACGCGGCGGTTCATCTCGCTGTCCGGTCCCGCGGGGCTCTCCCACCCGCGGCCGACGACCTCGATGCGCGATGCGTCGATGTCCTTGTAGCGGTTGCGAAGAGCTTCGCTCACAGCCACTGCGCGCTGCCGCGACAGCTCCATCGCCTTCAGCGCCATGCTCTTGACCAGCTGTTCGCCGCCTTGCTTGCGAAATTCCTCGACGCGCGCGTTGTCGACGTGCCCAAGCAGCACGACCGTCGAGCCCGGGCTCACCTGCAGGAAGCGCTTGATCGTGTCGAGATAGTCGAGGTTCTGCTTCGCGTCCCGGTCGAGCGTCGCCGAGTTCGGCTCGAAGAAGAAGCGGATGTCCTTGCTCAGCAGCGGATCGCCTTCCAGCGCCGCGCGCGTCGCCGTCTTGATCGGCGCGATCGCAATTCGCTGATCCGCGAACAGCCCCTTCTTGGCGAGCGCCTCGAGCGCGCTGGTGTCCGCGAAGCGTGCCGCATCCGTCGGGTTCTTCAGCAGATCGCCGTAAGCCAGCACCGAGGACTGGAAGATGCCGCCGAACGAGCCGGCGGAATCGATGGTGCCGGCGAAGAACGCCTGGTTCTCCGGCAGGTTCGCGAGGTGCACGTGCGCAAGCTCGTCGCGCGCCTCCTCTTCGCTCCACTTGAACGCCTTTGCGACGATGCCGATGTTCGCGGCCTGCTGGTCGCGCAGCCGGCGGTTGCCTTCGAGAATGCCGTGCACCAGCCCCCGCACCATGTCCGGATGCTCCTTGGCGAAGCCGCGGTTCACGGCGAGCACGTCGGCGATGACGAGCAGGTTGCGGTTCGAGACCAGCACCTTCGCCTTGCCTTCGGACTTCTCCACGACCTCGTCGGTGCGCGGCGTCCAGCCGACGCAGCCGTTCAGGCGCGGCTGCGCGCGGCCGAGCTCGTGCGCGTACGCGTCGCAGGCGACGAACGCGTCTTCGTAGAACACGAGACCGACCTCGCTCGATGACGGTCGCGAATCCAGGTCGCGCAGCACGACCACCGGCACGCCCGCTTCCTGCGCGAGGTAGCGGATGAAGAACTCGCTCTCGTTGAACTGCGAAGCCGCGAGCACCTTGCCCGCGAGCTTGTTGATCGAGGTGACGCCGCTATCGACGACTACCATGTCGGCGCCGCGCGAGTAGCCGATTTGCACCGGCACGACGGCTTCGAACTGGCGGCCGAGCACTGCGAGCGCGTCGGTCGTCGTCGCGGTCGCGGCCAGCCGGCCGTTGTTGAGCGGCGACCAGGTCTCGCTCTCGCTCATCGAGATCTTGACCTTGAAGCCGTACTCCTTCGCGAAGATCGAGTCGGGATTCGGCTCGAGGCCGCCGTTCGCGACGATCAGGCCGCCGTAGCCGGCGTACTCGCTGATATCGATCTGCAGCACGTTGTCTTTCGGCGTGTACGTCGCGGCGGCATCGAGTGGCGGCGTGCCTTCGACCGGCTCGATCGGCGTGGGCGCGCCGGTGTCGGGTGCGTCTTTGGCGACAGCTGTCGTCGTGCCCGAGGGCGTCGCAGCCGTCGGCTGCTCCTTCGCGCCCTTGCCGAGCCACAAGTACACGCCCAGGCCGATGATGCCGATCAGCAGCAGCAGCGTGATGAGATTGCCCGCGGCGGAGCCGCGCGAGTGAGAACGAGAAATGATCTTCATCATGAGTCGCTTCTCCATCATTCCGAAACTTTCTGACGGCGCGGCGGCGGGCTCTTCGCACGCAGCAGGTCGGCGGGCGGCGCCTCGTCGGTCAGGCCTTCGAGCCCCGCGAACAATTCGCGCTGATCCTTCAGCCAGCGATTCGCTTCGTTGAGCGATGCCGACAATGCGTCGAGCGACGCTGCGGCGCTGTGCTCGTCGGTGGCCAGGAGCGCCTGCTCGCGCACCAGCGACACTTGCTGGCGCAGCCGCTCGATCTCCGCTTCGATCAGCTCGCGCCGGCGCTCGGCATCGGCGTGGCCGCTGCGGCGCTCGCGAATCACTTCCAGCTGCTGTTCGAGGCTGCGTTTCAGCTCGTCGCCGACGGTTTCGTTGCTGAGCCGATCGATCAGCCGCCGCTCCTGCTCTTCGAGGTTGCGGCTCTCGCGTCCCGCCGAGGAAATGACCTGCAGCACCGATGCGCGCGCCGCGAGCAGCTTCAAATGCACCCAGGCCATCTGGCGCACGTCGCTCATCTGCGATTCGGTCGCGCCCGTGCGCGATAACAGGTCGCAGATCTCGTTCGCCTGAGCTTCGATCGTGGACTGCTGGTCGCGCGCATCCTGCGACAGATACGAGGTCAGCTGCGCATAGCGCGAGTGCCAGTCCGTCTGGCCTTGCTCCGCGTCCACCGTTGCGCGGAAACGCGGATGACGCGAGAGCGTGAACAGGTAGAGCCCCTCCAGGCCGAGGCCGATCAGCCACAGCGCCGGATTCACGAATGCACCGAGCAGCGCGAACGTCGCGACGCCGAACCAGTTCGGCGGCACCGGCATGCCGAGCGGGCGCGCGTTGAAAGCTGCCGCGAGGTACGAACGCTTGGCGCTCATGTGGCGGCGGGCTGCGCGGCGTACTTGCGGAATGCCGGCGGCACGAAGGCGAGGTCGGTTGCTTCGCGGATCGCGATGCGCATCTGGAATTCGAGCACGTCCGCGGGAACGGGATTCTGGTAGCCGGTGAGGCACGCATCGAGCGCGGCGTCGGCGCCGACATTCTCGGTGCGCGAGCGCCGATAGGCTTTCACGACCAGCGCTTCGGCGGCGCCCGGCGTGAGCAGCGTCGGCATGCGCGGCGTCAGTGCCGCGAGCTGCGCGTCGGTCGTCGCAAGTCCGTAACGTTTCGCCAGCACGCCGACCAGCGCCGCGCTTTCCGCCTGCGTGCTCGTGGGCAGCAACGGCACTTTTACGTCGACGCGGCCCGGACGTTTCAGATCCACCTCGATCAGGTCCGGACGCGACGAAGCGAGCAGCCACAGCACGCGGCCGCGATTCGCGGTGTCCGCCATCTCCTGCGCGATCATCGAATACAGTCGGCCGGAGAGCCCGCTGTCGCCGCTGCCGGACTCGCGGCGGCCGAGGCTCTGGTCTGCTTCGTCGATGAACACCATGCAGCGGCCGAGCGCGCGCACCAGGCGAAAGATCTTCTCCAGGTTGCCTTCGCTCGAGCCAACCCAGCGGTCGCGGAAATTCTTCAGCTTCACGACCGGCACGCCAGCTTCGCCGGCGAGGCACTCCACGAGAAACGTCTTGCCGGTGCCGACCGGGCCGCACAACAGGTAACCCATCGGCAGCGCCTTGAGATCGCCGGCGCGCCACAGCGCGATGTCCTGGCGCAGCCACTGCTTGAGCGCGTCCTGGCCGGCGTAGTCATCGAGCGTGCGCTGCGATTCGACGAACTCGACGAGGCCCGCGGAGTCGCGCTCGACCAGGTCTTTCTTGATACGCGTCAGGTCCGCGGCGCCGAGCGCCTGGCCGGAGTGATCGCGCACCTTCACGAGGCTCTCGAGCGCCGTCACGGTCACACCGACCAATGCGCCGGCGAGCTGCGGCAGGTTGGCATCGGCGGCGAACGCTCTTGGCTCCTGCACCTTGAGAATGGCAAGCGCTCGTTCGAGCGCTGCGGTATCCGGCAACGGCACACGAATGCGCGAGGCCTGCGCGCTGTAGGCGATCTGTCGCTCGATGTCGTTGAGATTGTCGGCGATGAGCACGCTGGTGAACGGCAGGTCGCAGAACGGCGCCTCCGCGGACCAGTCGCGCAACACGCTCGTGAGGCTGCCGTGCTCGTAGCCCGAGCCGTCGGCTGGCACCACGTCATCGGCGCCGCGCAGGATCACTGCGACGTTCTCCTGCACGTCGCGGCCGAGCACGCGCAGATTGCCGAGATAGCGCAGGTAACGGCTGATGTATTGGATCGCGGCCAGCGGCTCGCGCGGCAACGCCTTCAGGTTCGCGCCGCCCCATTTCTCGACGAGCTCGCCGCCGCGCTCGATCGTCAGGCCGTTGCCGAGGTCGTACGCCAGCACGACTTTGAAGCCGGCGAGCAGGTCGTTCTCCAGGTAGCCGGCGAGATTGATCAGGCGGCCGCCGACGGCGACGCGGTCATGTACGTTGCCGTAGAGGATGAACTGGCCGTGAGCGCCACTCTCGTACGCCAGCGCGAGCTCGGCTGCCCACGCCGGCGCACCTTGCGGTGCGGGCATTTCAGCTGCCCTGGCCGCCCGATTCGGTCGCGCCGAGCGAGCGCGGCGCGGGCGCCGGCGCTTCGCCCGGGATCGAGAGACCTTCGCGCGCGGCGAAGTCGGCCAGTGCCTGGTCGGCCAGCGCGTTCATCTCGGCTTCCTGGATTTCGACGCCGGTCATGTCGACCGAGTCCTTGGCGATACGCGCGCGCCCGGCGGCCTTGGTGCGTTCTTCTTCGACCATCTCGTGCAGGCGGTTCAGCGTGTCGCCGGAGCCGCCGATGCTCGTGATCATGCCGGAGGCCATCTCGTGGATCTCGGCCATCGCCTGGTTCATGCGCATGTCGTTGATCGCGCCCTTCAGGCCTTCGATCTTCGCTTTCGCGGTCTGCACCGCGACGTCGCGCGCCTTGACGAGATTCTTGTAAGTCGCCTCGGCCTGCTCCAGCTGCTTGCGGTTCTCTTCGACCTGCGCATCGATAGTCTGCAGGCGCAGCGCGTACTGGCCGGCGGCGGACTTGTTGCCGGCTCGCAGGTGCGCCGTGGTCTTGGCGCGCAGATCCTTCTGCTCGGCTTCGAGCTTGCGCACCTGGCCCATGATCCGCTCGCACAGTCCCGCGTGCGTGGCGAGGCCCTGGTTGAAATTCGCGATCTGCTTGCGCAGGTTCTCCTGCTCCAGCTCGAGCAGCGCTTCCGGATTGCGGCGTTCGACGCCGGAGATGAACAGCGAGAAAAACCCTTTGAAGAGATTGGCCAGCCGGCTGAACATGCATCCTCCGCAAAGCAGCGTTCGAGCGAAGGGCGCAGCGTAGCGAAAATGGCGCGCAGAGAGTAGCGAAGCGGGGTGAGGCGCGGCACTGTGCCGGCGAGCGCCCGCAGAGCACCGGCGGGACGTTTGTTAGACTCCGCAGCATGACGACGCCCAGCATCCTGCCGCCGCCCGCCCCGCAACACCTGCACGAAGTGCTCGAGCTCGAACAGCTCGACACCAACCTGTTCCGCAGCCGGGTCAACCAGATCAACAACAACCGTTCGCTGTTCGGCGGCCAGATCCTCGCCCAGGGTCTGAAGGCAGCCGCGCTCACGGTGGAGGCGGGACGGACGGCGCATTCGCTGCACGGCTACTTTCTGCTCGCGGGAATCAGCGACATCAACGTGATCTACGACGTGGAGCTGACGCGCGACGGCGGCAGCTTCTCGACGCGCCGCGTCGTGGCGCGCCAGCGCGCGAAGCCGATCTTCCACATGGAGCTGTCGTTCCACCGCGAGGAGCAGGGCTTCGAGCACGAGATTCCGCTCGACGTCGACGTGCCGGATCCGCAAGCGCTGCTGAGCACGCGGCAGCTGGCGGAGCGGTTCGCCGATCGCCTGCCCAAGAGCGCCAACGCCATCGCCACGCAGCAGGCGATCGTCGAGCTCAAACCCGTCAGTCCCGAGGACTACTTCCTGCGCAAGGCGGAACGCTCGCGCGGGCTGTACTGGATCAAGTCGAGCTCGCCGCTTCCCGATGACGCGCTCACACAGCAGTGCGGGCTGGCGTATCTGTCCGACTATTTCCTGACACCCACCGTCGTGCTTCAGCACACGGTGTCGATGATGTCGGGCCAGGTGATGATGGCGAGTCTGGACCACGCGATGTGGTTTCATCGGCCCTGCCGTGCAGACGAGTGGTTGCTGGTCGATGCGGTCAGTCCCTTCGCCGGCGGTGCGCGCGGTCTGACGCGAGCGCAGATCTTCAATCGCGAGCGGCGGCTGGTCGCGTCGGTGGCGCAGGAGGGGTTGGTCAGGCCGCTGGAGAGTCAGCCCAAGGCCTGACCCAACACCGACTCGCGCAGCCGCTCGACATCTTTCTTCCCCAACAGCTTCGTTGCGCCGGCCTTCAGTCCCGCTACGCGCAGCGGGCCGATCGCGACGCGCTCGAGCTCGCGCAGTTTCAGCCCGACGCGCGCGAGCATCCGGCGGATCTCGCGCGGCTCGCCCTCGCGAACCGTCAGACTGAGCAGCGTCCGATCCCCCCGCGTGCGATCGACCTGGCGCTTGAGGATGCGCACGGCTTCCATCGCCGCACGCTGCGTAGTCTTCGTGCCGTCAGCTGCTGGGTTCACCAGGTACAGGCCCGCCCGCAGCTTCTGCAGCTGTTCGTCGTCCGTCTGTCCCGTGCACACCGCGCGATACTCCTTCAACACGCCTAATTTCGGGTGATCGAGCTGCCGCGAGAATGCGCTGTCGTCCGTCAGCAGGATGAGGCCGGTCGAATCGGCGTCGAGCAGTCCCACCCAATACCAGTGGTGCTCGCCGCGCAGCGCGAACGGGATGAAGTCGAGGACCGTGCGCCGTCCGGCGCCGCCGCGCGTCGAGGTGACGACGCCCTTCGGCTTGTTCAGCAATAAATAAGAAGGCATTAAGCGATGCGCTTGGCGAACTCGTGGTTGAGCAGTGCGCGCAATCGTACAGCCTTGAGCGGCTTATGCATCATCGTCAGGCCGGCCGCGCTCACCTTGCGCAGCTGCTCGGTGGCCGTATCCCCGGAAATCAGCACCGCCGGGATCGAGTCGCCGAGCTGGGCCCGCAGCTCGCGGATCGCATCGATGCCGGTGCTTTCGCCGCGCAGCCGCAGGTCCGCGATGATGAAATCAGGCGGACGGCGGCTGCCATTCAGGCTCTGCAGGGCCTCGGCCGAGTCCATGGCGGCGATGCATTTGCAGCCCCAGCTTTCCAGCAGGCTCTGCATGCCCATGCGCACCGATTCTTCGTCGTCGATGACGACGATGAGCTTGCCGCCGATCAGGTTCGGCACCTTCTGCTCGATCGTCTGCGCGATCGACTGCACGCGCGTCGGATCGGCCACCGGCACTTCGACGGTGAAACGCGACCCCTTGCCGACTGTCGAGCGCAGCCACAGCGGATGGCCCAACAGCTGCACGATGCGGCGAACGGTCGCGAGGCCGAGCCCGAGGCCGCGGCTGCGATCGCGCGACGGATTGTTGAGCTGGTAGAACTCTTCGAAGATGCGCTCGTGCTGCTCTGGCGGGATGCCGATGCCGGTGTCCCAGACCTCGACGCGCGCAACGTTGCCGCGCCGGCGGCACGCGACCAGCACGCCGCCGCTCTCGGTGTAGCGCAGCGAGTTCGACACGAGATTCGACAGCACGCGGAAGAGCAGAGTCGCGTCCGTCGCCAGCGTCGCTTTCGTGCGGCGAACGGTCAGACGCAGTCCTTTGTCCTGCGCCGGCCCGGAGAACGTGGCGCGCACGCGGTCGAACACCGCATCCACCGGCACGATCTCGCGCTTCACTTCGACCTGGCCGGCATCGAGCTTGGAAATGTCGAGCAGGTTGTCGAACAGCTGCTCGAGCGACTCCGTGCATTGCAGGATCTGGTCGACCAGCGCCTGGCTCGACCGGCCCGCCGAGTTGTTGCGCAGCGCCGTCGCGAACAATCCGAGCGAGTGCAGCGGCTGGCGCAGATCGTGATTGGCGGCCGCGAAGAACAGCGACTTCGAGCGGTTCGCCTCTTCGGCGCGGGCGCGCGCTTGTTCCGCGAGCACGTTCTGACGCTGCAGCTGCTCGACCAGAACCTCGTTCTCGTACCGCAAGCGGATCTGCGCGACGACGGCGCGCGACTGACGATCGACGAACAGCAGCACGTAGCCGAGCACCGCGATCCACATCACTCCCAGCGCTGCGTTTCCGTAGCCGCCGAGTGTCATGTAGCGCAGCGCCAGCATGCCGAAGATCGGCACCGTGAACGCGTGTAGCGCTGGCGGGAAGTGAGCGTGCGTGATGATGCTCAGCGTCGCGCGGCCGGCGAGACAGGCGGAGATCAGCGCGAGCGGCAGCGATTTGTCGCGCCCGACCAGCACGAACACCGCGGAGCCCCACACGATGCCGGCGACGCCGGCAGCGACAGCCAATCGCCAACCCCAACGACGCGACGCAGTGTCACGATCACTGGCGCGGCGGTAGGCCGCGGAGAGTGCAAGCACGGATGCCTGGACGAGGAGGGCGGCGCCAGCCCACGCGACGATGTTGGCGACGCCCGTGTGCGGCCAGGCGATCACCGCGATCAGGGCCGCCATCAACAACGCTGAGCCGGAAACCGCCAGCGTATTGTCGTAAAGCATCTCGATGCGTTGCTGCTCAACGCGTCGGAGCAAGGCGGCATCCATGTCGGCTGAACGGGTCAGCGTGCGTTCGCGTAAGCCGGCGTGTTGGTGGGCGGAATGCCAGCCGGCGTCGCGGGCAGGAAGCCGCGACGCTGCGCGACCAGCACTGCCTGCGTGCGGTTACGCACGTTGAGCGCTTCGAAGACGGCGCTGACGTGCGCCTTGACGGTCCGCTCGGCAACGTCGAGCGCGCGCGCGATCTCTTTGTTGGAGAAGCCGCGGCCGAGCATGCTGATGACTTCCAGCTGACGCAGCGTGAGGCCGTTGGTATCCGGCGCCGCCGTCAGATCCGCTGTGGCGGGCACGAACACGTCGCCCGACAGCACTTTCTGGATGGCGACGATCATCTCGTCCGCCGTGAACGACTTCGGGATGAACCCGGACGCGCCGGCCGAAACTGCGCGCGACGCGACGCCGTGCTGCTCGTCGCCGGAGATCATGATGCAGGCGGTGGTCGGAAACTTCTGGCCGATGACCTTGAGCGCGTTGAAGCCGTCGTCGCCGCGCAGGTGGATGTCGAGCAGCACCAGGCCGATATCCGGATCGCGTTGCAGGGTCTGCAAGGCTTCGGTCACGGAGGAGACGCTCAGCACTCCCGCGTCCAGCGTGCTCTGCTCGAGAACCGCCTGGAAGCCGGCGCGAAACAGTGGATGGTCATCGACGATGAGGATTTTCATGACAGGCCCCGGTATCAAACTGCCAATGAAGAAATCGCAGCATCCCGGCTGCTTACGACACGGTTGTAGTCCCGATATCAAGTGTGGGCCATCGTACGTCCGCACTAAGGCGGGCGGCAATTGCCCTTTGGTGCAGCGCAGTGAGACGGGCGTCACACGGCGGCCCTTTGGGCGTATGGCGCTGGCGGGGCGTTCGCGGCGACGATCGTTCGCGCTAGTTCAGTTCCCCCGTGAGAGCGTTACGCCGGCCATCCACGAGATCGCCGGCGTCTTTTTTATCTGTCGAAAGCGGCCGAGGCCCTTTCGACGGACCAGTAAAGCTTCTAGCACCCCGTCCGCTTCAGCCAGATCTCCGCTTCCGCGATGTAGGGATGCTTGCGCGGCAGGCGCTTGCGCTTGACGTTGTCCCGGTAGATGGCCAGCGCCTTGCGGAACTCATCGGCGGCGGCCTGATTGTTGCCGCTCTTGAAGTAGTAGCGGCCGAGGTTGGCGTGGTCGTTACCGACCAGCGTGTGGCCCGCGCCGCGCAGCTGCTCGTTCAAACCCAGCGCCTTGCACAGATGATCCTTGGCAGCAGCCAGGTCTCCGGTCGCGGTCAGCAGCCCGCCGTAATTCGCGTACGTATCGATCAGGTTCGGGTGGCCGAGACGGCCCAGCACGGTTTCGTAAACGCGCAAGGCCAGCTCGTAGCCTTCGCGGGCATCACCCGACTGACCCAGCGCTTCCTGCACCGTCGCGAGATTCGCACGGTGCGTCGCGTATTTCGGATGATCAGTGCCGACCTGTTTCTGATCGAGCTTCAGCGCCTGCGACAGCGCGCTCGCTGCCTGCTTGAGCGCCTTGGTCTCTTTAGGTTTGGCCAGGCCCTGGTATGCGCGGCCTTTGACGTCGAGCAGGCGGCTCGTGTTCGGATCCTCGTTGTAGACGCCGCGCTTCTTCAGGATCGACAGGCCGCGCTCGGCCGCCCGCAGCGCGCCCTTGAAATCGCCCTGGTAGAGCCGCACCGCGCCGAGCTCGTTGAGATTCGCCGCGAGCGGCAGACCGCTGCTGCCATAGACCTTGCGATTGATGACGATCGCCTTGCCGACCTCTTTCTCGGCCTCGATCAGCTCGTCGCGAATACGCAGCACGCGCGCGTAGCTGTTGTAGCTGGCGGCCGTGAAGGGATGGTTCTTACCGAAGTTCGCGAGCCGGATCTCGCGCGCCGCGCTCACGAACCTGCTGCCGGCTTCGATGCAACCGCGGTTCAGCAGCGCCATGCCGATAGCATCCAGGATCGTCGCGAGCAGCTCGGGCTGATCGTGCAGGCTGCAGGGCGGGCAGGGCGGCAGCGGCTCTGCCGGCGGGCAGCCCTCGCTGCCGGTGTCGCGACTCATGCCCTTCGACGGTGCGGCCGTCGCGCTCGCGCTGCCGCCAAGCGCGACGATCACGCTCTCGACGCTCGGTGTTTTCGAGCCGGCCGCCGCGCCCGCGGGCGCACGCCCGAACATGTCCTGCACCGCTGCGGGCAGGCTCGTCGAATCGTCGGCAATCAGAATTCGCATGACAGCTCTCCCTGACTTCGGCTCGTTGTTGGCGGTGGCGCGCGGGTGCGGAATTCTGCGCGATTGCGGTCGTGCGTGCGAGCCGGACGATAGGGCTATGGAGCGCGCGCCGCGCGCTGCTGTTGCTCGACCTGCTGAAAGTAGGCCTGCGCCTGCTGCGGTTTACCTGTCGCGCGATACAGATCCTCGATCCAGCGGCGCACCGTGGCGGTCATCTCCTTGTCGACTTCGTTGCCCACGAGGACGGGATAGGTTTCGGTCAGCGCTGCCTCCGCTTCCGCATAGCGCCGTTCCAGCGCCCAGGCTCTGCCCAGAAATGCGCGCGCCTGCGCGTACCAGGGACTGCCGACGCCGTACTCCTTCGACCATTCCTGGAGCGCGCTCTGCAGCGTTTCTTCGGCTTCCTGCGGCTGATCCATTTCGAGCTGCGTTCGCCCGAGCATGGTGAGCGCCGCCGCCGTGTAACCATGGCCGGGCGGCAACGTCGCCCGATAGTTCTTGAGTGCCTCGCGATAGTGGGATTCGGCGTCGCCGTAGCGCTTGCGCTCGAAATCCAGGCGCCCGAGCTCGGCGAGCAGGTAGCCGACGTCGACGTTCGGACCGGGGTGCGCCTTGCGGCTGGCAGCCAATGCGGTCTCGTAGATCTGCTGCGATTCGTCGAAGCGGCGACGGTCGCGCAGCAGCCACGCGAGATTGCCCATCGCCTCGATCGTTTCCGTGTGCTCCGGGCCCAGCACCTGGCGCAACAAGTCGACGGTCTGGCGATACAACGGCTCGGCGCCGTCGAGATCGCCCTGCTGGTGCAGCGCCGTGGCGAGATTGTGCAGATGACGGATGTATTGCGGATGGTCCTTGCCGCGCGTGAGCACATCGATGCGCAGAGCTTCGCGGTAGAGCCGCTGCGCGGTGTCGAAGTCACGCCGCGACTGCGCGATGCGGGCGAGCGTGTCCAGCGGACTGGTCCGGTCTTCGTGGTCCGGCCCGCGCAGCGCCGTCCTGATCCGCAAACATTCTTCGAGGCGCTGCTGCGCGTTCGCGAGCTCGCCCTTGGCGTACTGGATCACGCCGAGGCGGCACAGGCTCCCCGCGGTTTCCAGGCTCTGCGTGCCGGTGAGCTGCGTGTTGATCGCGAGACTGTCGACCGCCAGCGCTTCGGCGGTCTTCAGATCGCCCTTCTTCTCGTACACGCGATTGAGGCTGTAGAGGCTGCCGGCCACGTCCAGGTTGCGCTGGCCGAACAGCTTGCGCCGCACGGCGAGCCCCTGCTCGATCAACGGTTGCGCTTCGTCGGGCAGATCGAGACTCAGATACACGCTGCCGATCGTGTCGAGCAGCGTCGCCTGCAGGTCCGGCTGCGCGCGCAGCTCCTTGCCGATGCGCGCCGCGCCCTGGTCGAGAATTTCGCGCGCCGTGATTTCCTTGCCGCGCGCATGCGACGGGTCGGCCAGCCGGAACGAGTCGATCAGAAAGTCTTTGACG
Source organism: Steroidobacteraceae bacterium (assembly GCA_035277305.1). Taxonomy (GTDB): domain Bacteria; phylum Pseudomonadota; class Gammaproteobacteria; order Steroidobacterales; family Steroidobacteraceae; genus Steroidobacter. The sequence goes on from DATEKT010000195.1 coordinate 44,292, forward strand.
GCTTCCGAGCGCTGTTGCGCCGTCAGTGCCCGCGCGCGTTCCGCCTCCGCGACATCGCGCTCGTGGGCGATGCGCTGCGCCTGCAGGTAGGTCGTGATGGAAAAGCCGACCAGCAGCGCGAGGAATGCGACGGCGAGCCCGACAGCGAGGCTGTGACGCGCGAGAAATTTCCCCGCGCGATAGCTCCACGCATCGGCGCGCGCGAGCACAGGCATGCCGTCGAGGTGTCGTTGCACGTCCGCGGCGAACTGCTCGACCGAGGAGTAGCGGCGCTCGGGCTCCTTGCGCATCTCCATCAGCACGATGTTGTCGAGGTCGCCGGCCAGCTCGCGTCGCAACCGTGCCGGACTCGTGCCGCGCTGTCGCGCGATCTCCGCCGCGTCCTCCCGCGCCTGCACGACAGTGCTCGGCGGCGGCGGCGTCTCTTCGCAGATCGCGCGCTCGAGATCGCCGAGCCGGTTGCCTTTGAGCGTGAAGGGCTTGCAGTCGCACAGCAGCTCGTACAGCACGACGCCGAGCACGTACGTGTCGCTGGCGGTCGTGATCGGATCGCCGCGGATCTGCTCCGGGCTGGCGTGATCCGGGGTCAGCACGCGGTAGTCGGCCTGCGTCACCGCCATCGTGTGCATCATCTGCCGGTCATCGAGCATCTTGGCGATGCCGAAATCGAGCAGCTTCGGCGAGCCGTCGCGCGTCACCAGGATGTTCGACGGCTTGAGGTCGCGATGCACGACCAGGTTCTGGTGCGCGCGATGCACCGCCGAGCAGACGGTCTGGAACAGTCGCAGCCGCTGCCCGACGCCCAGGGCGCGCGAATCGCAATAGATGTCGATCGGCTCGCCGTCGACATACTCCATGACGATGTAGGGCGTGCCATCCGTCGTCGTGCCGCCGTCGAACAGCCGCGCGATGTTCGGATGGTCCAGCGTCGCGAGGATCTGGCGCTCCAGTTTCAGCCGGCCCTGCACGTGACGCGACAGCAGTCCGCGGCGCACGAGCTTGATGGCCACCTGTTGCTGGAATTGCTGGTCGGCGCGCTCGGCCAGAAAAACTTCGCCCATGCCGCCGCGTCCGAGGCTGCGCACGATGCGATACGGGCCGACGCGCTCGCCGGCAAGGTCGACGACAGTTTCCTCGACGGCTTCAGGCGCTTCCCCGCCGTCCTCGCCGAACCATTGCTGGCGCGATTCGAGCTCGTGCATAGCGCTGGCATACAGATCGCTGTCCGTCGCGCACGCCTCGCGGATGTAACGCAGCCGCTCGTCCGGCGGCAGGGTCTGCGCCTCGTCGAGAATCTGCTGCAGGGTCTTGGAAGGCACTTTCGTCATCCCGGTGCCGCCCATCTTAAAGAGCGCCGGGCGGCCTGTCCTTCCGTCGGCTTGAATCGGCGGCAGCCGATGGGGCAACCTTGAGGCCTCACCGCACTGCGCAGTCACAATTGGAGCCCGCCATGCGCCGATCCCATGTCCGACCGTTGCCTGCTCGCAAGGGACTGTTCGGCGGCGGCGGCATCAACCGCCCGGTCAAACTCTAGGCAGCCTCTAGTGGTAGCCGCTGTCCGCGGCGACCTTGCCGCGGAACACTGAATACGACCACCACGTGTAACCGAGCACCGCCGGCAGCATGATCAGCGTGCCAGTGAGCACGAAGCCCTGACTTGCAGGCGGCGCGGCCGCTTTCCAGATCGACAGATCCGGCGGCAGCAGGTTCGGCCAGATCCCCAGCACCAGTCCGGCGAAGCCGAGCGCGAAAAACGTCAGCGCCAGGATAAAGGGCATGTAGTCCGCGCGCCGCACGACTGCCTGCCACAGCCACACCGCATTCGCGAGCGCGAGCAGCGGCACCGGCGAAAGCCACAGGAAATTCCCGCCCTCGAACCAGCGCGACATCACCTGGCTGCTGAGAAACGGCAGCCACGTGCTCACCAGCCCCATGAACGCGACCACGACGACCACCAGCGGCCGGGTCAGCTGGAACGCGACGTTCTGTAGAGCACCGTCCGTCTTCATGATCAGCCACGTGCTGCCGAGCAACGCGTAGCCGAACACCACCGCGACCGCCGTCAGCATCGAGAAAGGGCTGAACCAGGCGAACGCGCCGCCGAGATACTTCCCGCCCTGCAGGGGCATGCCTTCGACGATCGCGCCGAGCATCAGGCCCTGCGCGAATGCCGCGGCGATCGAGCCCGCAGCGAAGCACACGCCCCAGATGCGTTTCGAGGTCTTCGCCTTGAAGCGGAATTCGAACGACACGCCGCGCAGTACCAGCGCGACGAGCATGAGCAACACCGGCAGGTAAAGCGCTGACAACATCAACGCATAGGCCTTCGGGAATGCAGCGAGCAGTCCCGCGCCGCCGAGCACCAGCCAGGTTTCGTTGCCGTCCCAGATCGGCGCCGCCGTGTTCATCATGCGATCGAGCTGTGCTTCGTCCTCGGCGAACAGCGACAGGATGCCGATGCCGAGCACGAAGCCGTCCATCAGCACGTACATCAGGATGCCGAAGCCGATGATGCCGAACCACAGGACCGGCAGAATGGTGTGACCCTCCGTCACGTGCTGCCCTCGATGGGCTCTTCGGGAATCGACAGCGGACGCTGTGCAGTCTTGTCCGGATGCAGCAGATCCTGCTCGACAGGTTGCGGGCCGCGTCGCAGGAGCTTCAGCAGGTAGTACGTGCCGGCGATGAAGACGAAGAGATACACCGTCGCGAAGACGATCAGCGAAGTGAGCACGCTGCCCGCGTCGATCGCGGTCGCGGCTTGCGACGTGCGCAGCAGGCCATACACGACATACGGCTGGCGCCCGATCTCGGTCGTGTACCAGCCTGCGAGCACGGCGATGAAGCCCGCGGGCGTCATCAGCATCCACGCGCGCAGCGTCCATTTCGAATCGAACAGGCGTTTGCGCCGCCACTGCAGCGCGGACCACGCCACCAGCGTGAGCATCAGCAAACCGATGCCGACCATCACGCGGAATGCGAAGAACACCGGCGCGACCGGCGGCCGCAGCTCCGGCGCCACTTCCTTGAGCCCTTCGACCTTGCCGTCGAGCTCGTGCGTGAGGATCAGGCTGCCGAGCTTCGGCACGCTCACTTCGTAGCGATTCGTCTCGCGCGCCGGGTCGGGCCACGCGAACAGGATCAGCGGCACGCCGTGCCCGGTTTCCCAGTGTCCCTCGATCGCCGCCAGCTTCATCGGCTGGTGCTCACGGACCTTGAGTCCATGCATGTCGCCGATGACCACCTGCGTCGGCACGGCGATCGCCGCGAAGCAGATCGATAGTTTCAGCATCAGCTGCGCCGCTTCGCGATGCCGTTGCCGCAACAGGTACACCGCGCTGATGCCGCCGATCACGAAGCAGGTCGTGATGAACGCCGCGAGTGTCATGTGCACCAGCCGCAGCGGGAAAGACGGATTGAACACGATGTGCCACCAGTTCTGCGGCTGGAACACGCCGTCGACGAGCGAAAAGCCCGCCGGTGTCTGCATCCAGCTGTTCGCCGCGATGATCCAGAACGTGGAGATGAGCGTGCCCAGCGCCACCATGCAGGTCGCGAAGAAATGCAGGCGCGGCTGCACGCGCCGCCAGCCGAACAGCATCACGCCGAGGAACGTCGCTTCGAGGAAGAAAGCAGTGAGGACTTCGTACGCGAGCAGCGGGCCGAGAATGTTGCCGGCGCGGATCGACAGCTCAGCCCAGTTGGTGCCGAACTGAAAGCTCATGACGATGCCGGAGACCACGCCGAGCGCGAACGACACGGCGAAGATCTTCAGCCAGAACACGTACAGGTCGCGCCACAGCGCGCGGCGCGTCTTCAGGTACGCGCCGGCCAAAAACGCCAGCCAGCTCGCCAGGCCGATCGTGAACGCGGGGAAGATGATGTGAAAGCTCATCACGAATCCGAACTGGATCCGCGACAGCAGGACTACAGTGGGGTCCGTCATGGCGGCGCGAATTGTCGGCGCGTGCCACTGCCACAGCAACTGCGGAAACGCACGACAGCGGTCCCGGCGAAGGCTGCTTTCGCGAAAGTGAAAGGCGGGCGCCGCAAGAGTTACACTGGCGCGCCTTCCGGCCCGAGAACAGGCCCTCAAGAACATCTATCAAGGGGAGTTCCTTTATGCGGTCCACCAGCCCTGGCGTTTCCCGCGTCCTTCTGCTGTCCGGTATTGCTCTGGCGATCGCGGCGTGCGGCAAGAAGGAAGCGCCACCGCCCGTCGCGGCGGAACAGCCGGCAGTCTCGACGGCCCTCGAAGGACAAGTCGACATCGTCGCGTGGCCGGGCTACATCGAGCGCGGCGACACCGATGCGAAGTACGACTGGGTGAAGCCGTTCGAGGCCTCGACCGGGTGCAAAGTCAACGTCAAGACCGCCGGCACGTCGGACGAGATGGTCTCGCTGATGAACCAGGGCGGCTACGACCTCGTGACAGCGTCCGGCGACGCATCCCTGCGGCTGATCCGCGGCGGAACGGTGCAGCCGATAGATGTTTCGCGCGTGCCTTCGTACGACAATCTCGATCAGCGGATCAAGGAAGCGCCGTGGCACTTCGTCGACGGCAAGCACTACGGTGTGCCGTACCAGTGGGGACCGAACGTCCTGATGTACAACACCCAGGTGTTCAAGAAAGCGCCGACGTCGTGGAGCATCGTGTTCGAGCCCGGCAAATTCCCCGACGGCAAACCGAACAAGGGTCGCGTGCAGGCGTACGACGGGCCGATCTACATCGCCGACGCGGCGCTGTACCTGATGACGAAGAAGCCGGACCTCGGTATCAAGGATCCGTATGAGCTCAACGAGCAGCAATACGCCGCGGTGCTCGAGGTGCTGCGCACGCAGCATCCGCTGATCCAGCGCTACTGGCACGACACCACCACGCAGGTGGATGACATGACCAAGGAAGGCGTGGTCGCCTCCAGCACCTGGCCGTTCCAGGTCAACACGCTGATCGCGAACAAGCAGCCGATCGCGAGCACGGTGCCCGCCGAAGGCGCGACGGGTTGGGCGGACACGACGATGATGCACTCGAACGCCAGGCATCCGAACTGCGCGTACAAGTGGCTCGAATGGTCGATCAGCGCGAAGGTGCAGGGCGACGTCGCCGCGTGGTTCGGCTCGGTGCCGGTCGTGCCCACGGCGTGCGAGCGCAACGACCTGCTCGGCGCCGACGGTTGCAAGACCAACGGCATCGACAACTTCGACAAGATCAAGTTCTGGCGCACGCCGGAAGCGAAGTGCAAGTCGCAGAACGACGCGTGCGTGCCCTACAGCCGCTGGGCGACCGACTACGTCGCAGTGATGGGAGGCCGGTAGCGCCTCCAGGCGAGCATCTGACGGCTCATGACCGCCGCCATCGAGTTCCGCGACGTATCGCGCGTCTACGGTGAAGTGCACGCTGTCGATCGCGTCTCGCTGACGGTGCAGGCCGGAGAGTTCTTCGCGATGCTCGGGCCTTCGGGCTCGGGCAAGACGACGTGCCTGCGGCTGATCGCGGGCTTCGAGACGCCCGATACCGGCAGCGTGCTGCTGAACGGCCGCGACGTCACGGACGATCCACCGTATGCGCGCGACGTGAACACGGTGTTCCAGGATTACGCGCTGTTTCCGCACATGAGCGTGCTGGAGAACGTTGCGTACGGACCGCGGGTGCGCGGGCAGCGCAAGGACGACTGGCGGCGGCGCGCGCACGAAATGCTCGAGCTGGTGCAGCTCGGCCACTTCGCTGAGCGCCGCCCTTCGCAACTCTCCGGCGGCCAGCGCCAGCGTGTTTCGCTGGCGCGCGCGCTCATCAATCAACCGCGCGTGCTGCTGCTCGACGAGCCGCTCGGCGCGCTCGATCTCAAGCTGCGCGAGGAGATGCAGATCGAGCTGAAGAATCTGCAGCGGCGGCTCGGTATCACGTTCGTATTCGTCACGCACGATCAGGGCGAGGCGTTGTCGATGGCGGACCGCGTCGCCGTGTTCGATCGCGGCCGGATCGAGCAGCTCGACACGCCGCGGACGCTGTATACGCGTCCCGCCACTGCGTTCGTCGCGCGTTTCGTGGGTAGCGCGAATGTCGTCGCGGGCGAGCTCGCGCAACGGCTCAGCGGTCGCGCCGCGCCGTTTGCGGTACGCGCGGAAAACATCCGATTGCGTGCGCCGGCTGCGGCTGCCGACGCGAACTCGATGAGCTGTCTCGGCGACGTCGCGGACGTGCAGTATCACGGCGCCATGAGCCGCTGGCAGGTCCGGCTGGACAGCGGCGAGGTGTTTGCCGCGGCGCTGCCGGACATGAGCGGCCATGGCGATTTCAAGATCGGAGCGCGGGTCCGTCTCGAATGGTCGCACGCCGATGCTGTGCCGCTGACGGCCGCGGAGTAGCGCCGTGCGAGCGCTGTCGACATTCCTCTATCGGCGGCCCAATTTCTACGTCCTGCTGCTGCTGATCCCGCCGCTGCTGTGGTTCGGCACGGTATATCTCGGCTCGCTGTTCACCCTGCTCGCGCAGAGCATTTATGCGATCGACGAGTTCACGGCGAAGGTCGTGTACGAGCCGACGCTTGCGACGTACAAGCAGGTCGTCACGCAGCCGGCGAACGTCGACATCATCCTGCGCACGCTCTCGATGGCGGTAGCGGTGACGATCGCGTGCGGCCTGCTTGCGCTGCCGATCGCCAACTACATGGTTCGCTACGCGTCGCCGCGCGGCCGCGCGCTGCTCTATGTCGGCGTGATGTTGCCGATGTGGACGAGCTACCTCGTGAAGGTCTATGCGTGGCGGCTGATCCTCGCGAAGCAGGGCATCCTCAGCTGGATGCTCGATACCGTCGGTCTCGGCGCGGGGCTCGATGCGGCGCTGCGCCTCCCTGGCATCGGCGGTCCGTCGCTGTCCTCGTCGTACATCGGCATGTTCATCGTGTTCGTCTACATGTGGCTGCCGTTCATGATCCTGCCGCTCGCGGCGGCGCTCGAGAAAGTGCCGGAGTCCTTGTTGCAGGCGTCGGCGGATCTCGGCGCGCGGCCGGCGCAAACCTTCCGCAGAGTGACGTTGCCGCTCGCGTTGCCCGGGCTCGCCGCGGGCTCGGTGTTCACGTTCTCGCTGACGCTCGGCGACTACATCATCCCGAGCGTCGTCGGCGCGCCCGGTTACTTCATCGGCATGATGGTCTATCAGCAGCAGGGAACCGCCGGCAACATTCCGCTCGCCGCGGCGTTCTCGGTCGTGCCGATCGTGCTGATCATGGTTTATCTCACGATCGCGAAGCGTGCAGGAGCGTTCGATGCGTTATAGACGCCGGCGCTGGAACCAGGCTTCGCCCGGTGCGCGGCTCGCCGCGTATGCGGTGCTCGCGTTCATGCATCTGCCGGTGCTCGTCATCGTGCTGTACGCGTTCACGACGGCCGATCGCACGTACGAGTTTCCCCCGCCGGGACTGACGCTGCACTGGTTCGAAGCGGCGTTCGCGCGGTCCGACATCTGGGCGGCGATGCGCCTGTCGTTGTTGGTTGCCGCCGTGGCGACGCTGGCGGCGATCGTCCTGGGCTCGCTCACGGCGCTGGGCATGGCGCGCGGTAATTTCCGCGGCAAAGAGAGCATCACGCTGCTGCTGGTGCTGCCGATCGCGCTGCCGGGAATCGTCACCGGCATTGCATTGCTCACGGCAATCAAGAGCGCGCAGCTCGATCCCGGCTTCTGGACCATCGTCGCCGGCCACGCGACGTTCTGCATCGTCATCGTCTACAACAATGTCGTCGCGCGGCTGCGCCGGTTGCCGCGCAACTGGATCGAAGCGTCGATGGATCTGGGCGCGGACGGCTGGCAAACATTCCGGTACATCGTGCTGCCGCAAAGTGCCACCGCGCTGCTCGCCGGCGGCATGCTGGCCTTCGCGTTGTCGTTCGACGAGATCATCGTCACGCTGTTCACCGCCGGTCACGATCGCACGCTGCCGATCTGGTTCTTCAACGAGCTGTTCCGGCCGCGCGAGCGGCCGATCACCAATGTGGTTGCCGTCATCGTGATGATCGTGACGTTCATCCCGATCCTGCTGGCCTACCGTCTCACGCGCAGAGGTTCCGAATGAATACCAAGCTGCTCATCAACGGCAAACTGGTTGCCGGCAAGGGTGCGAAAGAAGACGTGCTGGATCCCGCCACCGCGAAGCCGCTCGTCTCGATCGCCGAGGCGTCGCCGGAGCAGATCGAGAGCGCCGTCGCTGCAGCGGCCAAAGCATTTCCCGCGTGGAGCGCGAGCGTGCCGAAGGACCGCGCCGCACTGCTGTTGAAGGTCGCGGACCGGATCGAAGCCGAAGCGGCGGAGTACGCGCGCCTGGAATCGCAGAACTGCGGCAAGCCGTACGCCGCCGTGCTGAGCGACGAGATCCCGGCGATCGTCGATGTCTTCCGCTTCTTCGCAGGCGCCGCGCGCACGCTGCACGGCGCGGTTGCCGGCGAATACCTGCCCGGCTTCACGAGCATGATCCGCCGCGATCCGGTGGGCGTGGTCGCGTCGATCGCGCCGTGGAACTACCCGCTGATGATGGCGGCTTGGAAGATGTCGCCGGCGCTCGCAGGCGGCAACACGATCGTGCTCAAGCCGTCGGAACAGACGCCCCTGACCGCGCTGAAGCTCGCGACTCTGCTCGCCGAGCTGTTTCCGCCGGGCGTCGTCAACATCGTGCACGGCAGAGGCCCGACGGTGGGTGCGGCGCTGATCTCGCAGCCGCAGGTCGCGATGATCTCGCTGACCGGCGATGTCACGACCGGCGAGAAGGTGCTGCAGGCCGCGGCCAAGGGCGCGAAGCGCACGCACCTGGAGCTCGGCGGCAAGGCGCCTGTGATCGTGTTCGACGACGCCGATCGCGAAGCCGTCGTCAGCGGCGTGCGGACTTTCGGTTTCTACAACGCCGGCCAGGACTGTACTGCCGCGTGCCGCATCTACGCGGGCCCGAAGATCTACGACAAGCTGGTCGCGGACCTGACGAGCGCGGCGGCGTCGATCAAGGTCGGCAGGCAGGACGAGGAGGGCGTCGAGATGGGCCCGCTCATCAGCGCGAAGCAGCGCTCGCGCGTCGCCGGCTTCGTCAATCGCGCGGACAAGAGCCGCCATATCGAGATCACCACGGGCGGCAAATCGCGCGGTGGCGGCGGCTTCTTCTTCGAGCCGACGGTGATCGCGGGCGCGAAGCAGAGCGATGAGATCGTGCGGCGCGAGGTGTTCGGGCCGGTCGTGTCGGTGACGCGCTTCAAGGACGCGGACCAGGCGATCGCCTGGGCGAACGACTCGGACTACGGCCTCGCGTCATCCGTGTGGAGCAACGACATCGGCAAAGCGATGCGCGTAGCTGCGCGCCTGCAGTACGGTTGTACGTGGATCAACACGCATTTCATGCTGGTGAGCGAGATGCCGCACGGCGGACTGAAGCGTTCCGGCTACGGCAAGGATCTGTCGGTGTACGCGCTCGAGGACTACACCGTGCCGCGGCACGTGATGGTGAAGCTATAGCTTCGCCAGCGTCGCCGCTTGCTTCGTCAGCGGGTGATCTGCGCCGACCGTCGGCGTGAGTTGCGCGAGCGCCTCGACTGACAACTCGCGCGCGCGCACTGCATGACCTTGCGCTTCTTCCGCGTCGACCTGCGTGAGCAGAGCACGTCCGAGCCAGTAGGAAGGCTGGCCCGGCACTGCGACTTTCCGTGCCAGTGCGCTTGCTTCGGCCGCAAGCTCCGCTGCGCGGCCTGGGTCGTTGGTCCGTAACGCGCATTGCGCTAGCGCTGCCTGCGCGACGATCTGGTCGGTCACGCGCCGGTTCTTGGTCTGCCACTCGGTGAGTACCTGCTGCAGCTTCGATCTGGCATCGTCGAGCGAGTTGTCGGCGAGATCCAGCAAGCCGCTTTCGAAGACGAAGTTCAACCGCTGGTTGTGCTCGGGGGGCAGGTGCGCCTCGACGAACCGCCGCGCGTCCTCGCGCGCCGCGCGGGCAGCTTCGAAGTCGCCGCGCTCGCGATTCACGGACAGCAGGCCGAGCAGGGCGCCGATCTGCATCTCCGCATCTTCCTCGCCGCCCGACTGGCGCAACGCACTGGAGAAATGCTGTTCGGCCTCATCAAGCCTGTTGAGCAGCACCAGCCGCCGGCCGTACGTGACGCTGACCCATTGGTCCGGCGCGGAGCCGACCCACAGCGCCTGGCCGACTGCGAGCGCGGACTGGAACAGCTGCGCTGCGCCATCGATGTCACCGATGTCGGATTTCACGATGCCCCAGCTGTTGTACAGGAGCACGGCATTGGCGGTGCGTTCCCGGCCGAGTTGCTTCAGCAGATCCAGCGTGCCGCGGTGCATGTCGTCGGCCGCCTGGAACTTGCCCTGCGCGCGCAGCGACGTTCCGAGCTGCACACGCGGAGAGATCCAGTGAAGCGGCGCGCGCGGAAACAATCTTTGTGCCTGCGCGAGCGACGCCTGCGCGGTTGCGATGGCCATCCCAACGTCCTGCCGCGTCAGCTCGAGATCCGATTTCTGCTCCAGGCATTCGATCAGCGCAGGTGAATCGGGCGAGTTGCGCCGCAGCTCGGCGATCGCCGCGTCGAGCAACGCGGCGCCCTGGCTGATGCGTCCCGCGTAGTGATGCAGCCGGCCGAGCTCGCATGCCGATTGCGACCTGAGCTCCGGGAAGTTTCCCGCGACTGCGCGAGTGTTGGCCTGTTCGAACAGCTCGCGCGCCTTGCGATACTGCCCCACGCGCGCAAACAGCATGCCGAGCTTGATGACCTGCTCGATCGCCGCGGCATTGTCGGCCGAGCCGTATTGCGTCGGGATCGCCTGCTCGGCGCGCTGTAGCAGCTCGGCGGTGGTGAACGGACGGCCGGTGGTGCCTGCGTCGGTGAGCACGAATTCCGCGAAGTCGCGCGCGAACTCGGCGCGCGACGCCTGGTCCTCGGCGAGCCGCCGCTGCTGATTTGCCTGGAGCATCTGCCAGATCGAGAAGGCGCCCGCGGCGATCAGCGCAATTGCCATCACGCACGCACTCGCCACAGCCGTGCGATTCCTGCGCACGAATTTCGCGGCGAGATAACCGACCGAGCGCGGCCGCGCCGACACTGGCTCGTGCGCGAGGTAGTGACGCAGGTCCTGCGCGAGCAGCTCGGCGGTTCGATAGCGCTCGTCGGGATTTCGGCGCAGCGCCATCGCAACGATGTTGTCGAGATCGCCCCGTAAAGTCCGTCGCCAGTCTTCTCGCGCCGCCGCGTCCGACAGGCGCGGCGCATCGGCCTCCAGCGTGCGCTGGATCCACTCCGCGGCCGATTGCGATTCATCGCCCGGGGATGAAGGGCGCTTGCCCGCGAGCAGCTCGAACAGCACTGTTCCAAGTGCGTACACGTCGGTGGCAGTGGTGATCGGCTCGCCGCGCAATTGCTCCGGCGCGGCGTAGCCCGGCGTGAGTCCGGGGCCGATGTGGCCCGTCAGCTGCGTGACGTCGTCACCCTCGCGCGACAACAGCGCGGCAATGCCGAAGTCGAGCAGCTTCACCTCGCCGTGTTCGGTCACGAGAATGTTCGAGGGCTTGAGATCGCGATGCACGACGAGATTGCTGTGGGCGTGCGCGACCGCCGCGAGAACGTCGAGGAACAGATGTACGCGCTGCTCGATGTTCAGGCCGCGCTGGTCGCAGTACTGGTCGATGCGCTCGCCGCGCACGTATTCCAGAACGAGATACGGCTGGCGCTCTGCTTCGACACCGGCGTCCAGCAGCCGCGCAATGTTTGGATGCTGCAAGCGCGCGAGCACGCTGCCTTCGCGCTCGAACCGCTGCTCCGACGGATGCCCGACGAAAGCGAGGTTCAGCAGTTTGACCGCCACCTGTCCTTCGAACCGGCCGTCGCTGCGGTGAGCGAGCCACACCGTCCCCATGCCGCCGAAGCCGAGCGTGCGGTCCAGCGTGTAGGCACCGAAGGTCTGCCCCGCGAGACCGCCCGGCAGATGGCGACGGATCGAATCGTCGAGGAACCTGCGCTCGCTCAGCTGCTCGACTTCGTGCAGGCACGAGCGGACCTGCGCGGCCAGCTCCGGCGCGCGCTCCGCGAGATTCTTCAGCCACGATTCGCGCGCGCCGGGCGCCAGCTCCAGCGCCTCGTCGAGCAACGGGCTGATCTCGCTCCAGCGGTCTTTGAGCGTCGGCATGAGTCACTGCTCCGGCTGCGCGAGCGGCGCAGGCACGTGAGTCGGCAGCGTTCCGAGCCAACGAGCGGGCAACGACATTGCACTGACCAGCGACACCAGCACGGCGGCTGCATAGGGTACAGCCTGGATCAGCAACACGGCGACCCACACCGAAACATCGGGGCCTCTCAGCTCTTCCGGAATGCCGACGATCAGCTGTGGGCCGAGGTCGATCTGCCGCGTCAGGCAGATCGCGGCCAGCAGCATCGCGAGCAGCATCAGGGTCTCGGTCCGCGCCGCTGCGAGGCCGGCAGCGACCGCGTGCGGCTGCTTGGTCTTCGGCGTACGGATGAACGGCTCGTTGCGCGTGAACAATGCTTTGATGACCGCGACGCCGATGGTGTGCGAAAGCGCGAGGCCGGCGAGCGCGGCGGCCAGTGTCTGGCGAATGTTCGCGCCCACTCGGGCGGCGTAGAGATGCGCGAGCTTCACCAGCTTGAACGTGAACAGCGACAGCGGCAGCGCCGAGAACATGATCAGCGGTGGATCGATGCGATGCGGCGCGATGATCATCGCGAACGACCAGATCAGAGCGGCGATCGTGAACAGCAGGTTGAGGCCGTCGGCGAGCCAGGGCAGCCAGCCGGCGACGAAGTGATAGCGCTGGCCGCGCGTCAGCCGCTCGTCGCCGTGTGAGAACAGAGCGCGCGCATGCGCCTGCAGGATCTGCACCGCGCCGTACGCCCAGCGGAAGCGCTGCTTTTTGTAGTCGGTGAACGTCTCCGGCATCAGTCCGCGACCGTAGCTGCGCGGCACGTACTGCGCTTCGTAGCCGTGCTCGAACAAGCGCAGCCCGAGCTCGGCGTCCTCGGTGATGCACCACTGCGCCCAGCCGCCGACCTGTTCGAGCGCCTGGCGCCGGACCAGCGTCATCGTGCCGTGCTGGATGATTGCGTTACGCTCGTTGCGCGTGATCATGCCGATCAGGAAGAAGCCACGGTACTCTGCGTAGCACATCGCCTTGAAGACGCTCTCGCCGCCGTCGCGATAGTCCTGCGGCGCCTGCACGATCGCGACTTTCGGCTCGGCGAACCCCGGCACCAGGTCGCGCAGCCACTTGGGCTCGACCTGGTAGTCGCTGTCGATGACGGCGATGACCTGCGCATCCGCCGCGGACTGCGCCAGGGCAAAGTTCAGCGCGCCGGCCTTGAAGCCGGCCAGTGGATCGATGTGGAAGAAGCGGAAGCGGGCGCCGAGCCGCGCGCAATGCCGCTCGACCGGCCGCCACGCCGCTTCGTCCTGCGTGTTGTTGTCGACGACGATGACTTCGTAGTCCGGATAGTCGAGCCGCGCGAGCGCATCGAGCGTTTCGATCAGCATCTGCGGCGGCTCGTTGTAGGCCGGCACGTGGATCGACACCTTCGGCAGCGCCACGTTGCCACTGGCGATCGCGAACTGCCGCCGTCGCGGAATCGCCCAGTGCGCTTCGGCCCACTCGTGCGCTTCGGCGATCAGCACCGCGATCACGACGAACATGCCGAGCATCAGCGGCCCGCCGATGAGCACGCTGCGCAGAGTGATGTACTGCTGGGAGTAGTCGTAGATGATCCACACGGCCGCCGCGATCGTGGCGTAGACGACTATTGCGAGCAGACTCCGGCCGCGCGCGTCGAGCGTGCGACTGTGCACGAACAGGAGCGCGACGAGCAGGGATGCGAGCACGACGGAGATTGCGGCTAGCGTCTGCCACTGCGGAATCCGCACGATCGGCTCGACGAATGCGAACTTCGGCTCGCGATCCACGTCGTACACGCCCCAGTACGCGCCGACTGCGCCCTCGTACCGCGCCTTCCACGGCTGATCGAACGCTTCCATGATGTAGTAGAGATAACCTTCATCGCGCGCGCGCTGCAGGAAGCGACGCAGGAACATCGCTTCATTGCTCGTCGATGCAACCGCTGCGTCGCGTGTGCGGCCTGCCGAAGGCCAGCCGACTTCGGCGATGACGATCTGCTTGCCGGGATAGGCGCGCGCCAGCTGTGCGACGCGCAGCGCGCAGTCGTCGACCGCCTGCTCGACCGCAATTCCCTCCCAATACGGCAACAGATGCACCGCGATGTAGTCGACGTGCTCGACGAGCTCAGGGTGCTTGAGCCAGACGTGCCACGGCTCCGCGGTGCTCACAGGTTGCTCGACGGCGTCGCGCACGCGATCCAGCTGCTGCGACAACTCGGCGACGGTGAGGTCGTTGCGCAGAATGACTTCGTTGCCGATCACCAGGCGGATGACGTTCGGATGATGGTTGGCGATGTCGATCGCCGCGGCGATCTCGGCCTCGTTCGTCTGCCGGTTGCGATCGACCCACGCGCCGAGCGCGACTTTCAGCTGGTGGCGAGCGGCGATGTCCGCGATCTGCCCGAGACTCTTCAGCGAGGAATAGGTGCGTACCGCGGTGACCTTGCCCGCGAGCAGGCGCAGGTCGGCATCGATCTGTTGCGGTGTCGGCAGCACCTGCGGCACCGGATCCTGGCCGGTGCCGAACGGCGAGAACGCCATGCCCTGGACGTGATCGGGCCACGGCGGCTCGGGACTGGGGCGGTTCAGCCAGGCCCACAGCGCGAACGTCAGCGCCGCGAAAACGGCTGCAACGACAATGCTGGACGCTCTCATCGTGTTAACGTACTCGCTCGTGGCAGGAGTATACGACCATGCGAAACCGGACGATTTCGGGATCTGCCGTCGCGGCGGCGGGAGTGTTGCTGAGCCTGGCCTTGCCGGCGCAAGCGCAGGAGCCGCCGAAGCACTACAACGACTGGGAGTTCACGCCGTTCGTCGGCTACATGGCCGGCGGCGAGTTCGAGGATCCGGCGGATAGCAGCGATCGCAACGTCGACGAGGACAACAACTACGGGCTGTTCGTCAACGCCGCCGTCGACAACTGGCGACACTACGAGCTCCTCTACACCAAGCAGAGCACGCGAGTGCAGGGCGTGACGCCATTCGATATGGACGTGCAGTACCTGCAGATCGGCGGCACGGTCAGCTACCCGGACGCAGAGCGCGTCATTCCCTATTTCGGCATGACGGTCGGCGCGGCGCGCTTCGCCCCGGACCAGCCGGGACTCGACGATGAGACCAAGCTCGCGTTCACGGTCGCGGGTGGCGTGCGCGTGCCGATTACGGATCGCTTCGGCGTGCGCTTCGACGTGCGCGCGTTCGTCACGGTGCTCGATACCGACGGCGATCTTTTCTGCGTCTCGGACGGTGGGCTGACCTGCAACGTCCGCGCGAAGTCCGACACGTTCATCCAGTACTCGGCCAACCTCGGCGTCACCCTGGGATTCTGATCCCGGCGTGCTGGCAGTCGAGAGCGTCAGTAAATCCTTTGCTGGCGCGCGCTCGCGCGTCGTGCTGCACGACGTGTCGTTGCAGCTTGCGGCGGGTGAGTACATCGCGGTGATGGGCGAATCCGGCGCCGGCAAGTCCACGCTGCTCAATCTCATCGCCGGGCTCGACGTGCCGGACTCGGGCCGCATCGTCGTCGCCGGGCAGGATCTCGCCGCGCTCGACGATGCGGGCCGCACTCGATTGCGACGCGCCCACATGGGCTTCATCTTCCAGGCGTTCCATCTGCTTCCGCACCTGACGGTCGGGCGCAATGTCGGGTTGCCGCTGGCGTTGAACGGCGCTGCCGGTGCGGCGATCGACGCACGCGTCCAGGAGATGCTTGCCGCCGTCGGCATGCTGGAGCGGCAGAACGATCTGCCGAACCAGCTGTCGGGCGGTGAAATGCAACGAGTCGCGATTGCACGCGCTCTCGCGCACCGGCCGAGCCTGGTGCTGGCCGACGAACCCACCGGCAATCTCGACGCCGATTCCGCAGCCGAAGTGCTGCGGCTGCTGCGCGCTCAGCTCGAGCGCGATAACGCTGCCGGGATTCTCGTCACGCATTCCGAGCTCGCCGCCGCGACGGCGCAGCGGACATTTCGCCTCACGCATCAGGGATTGCGCGAGCGCACGAGCTGAACATGGCAGCGTGGCCGCTCATCGATGCCGCTCTCGCCGGACCGCTACGACGCTCGCCCGGCCGCAACGCGCTGCTCGCCATCGCGATCGCGCTCGGCGTGGCGCTGGGGTTCGCGATCTACCTGATCAATCGGTCCGCCGCCGATGAAGTCTCGCTCGCGGCGCGCAGTCTCTACGGTCTTGCGGACCTGTCGATCGAGAGTGCCGCTGGCCTCGACGAGAACCTGTATCCGCGCATCGCCGCAGTGCCCGGCGTCGCAGTCGCGAGTCCGGTCGTGGAAGTGGAGGGCAAGCTCGCGAACCGGCGCGCTGCGTTGACGCTGCTCGGCGTCGATGCATTTCGCTCGCGGCAGCTGCAGGCGTCGCTCGCTGCGCTCGCTGGCACGATGAGCGCCGGCACCGCGGCGTTCGATCCGCAAGCGATCTTTCTGAGCGCCAGCGCCGCGCGCGATCTGCAGCTCGAGACCGGAGATGTGCTCGAGATCCAGGTGGGCGAGAAGAAGGAGCAGCTGCGCGTGGCCGGCGTGCTGCCGCAGGCGGGGATGGAGGATCGTGCGGGCGTGCTCGATATCGCGGCGGCGCAATGGAAGTTCGGCCAGCTCGGCAAGCTGTCGCGCATCAACGTGCGGCTGACGAGCGGCGCGAGTCCCGGGCAAGTGCGCACCGACATTGCTGCGTTGCTGCCGCCCGAAGCTCGTGTCACGACGCCCGGCGAGGCGAGCAACGAAGCGCTGCGATTGTCGCGCGCCTATAGATCGAATCTCACGGCGCTTGCGCTGGTCGCGCTGTTCACGGGCGGATTCTTCGTGTACTCGACGCAGTCGCTCGCGACGCTGCGCCGGCGCCGCGAGTTCGCAGTCCTGCATGCGCTCGGCGTCACGCGTGGACAGCAACTTGCGCTCGTGCTCGCCGGGGCCGCGATCATCGGCACGTGCGGTGCATTGCTCGGCATCGTGCTCGGAATCGCGGCGGCGCGTCTCGGGCTCGGCGCGATCGGCGGCGACCTCGGCGCGGGTTATTTTCGCGGTCTCGCTGCCGAGCTCGAAGTGCGCGGCGGAGAGATTGCTGCTTTCTGGGTGCTCGGCGTGACCGTCGCGATCGTCGGCGCACTGCGTCCGGCCGTCGAAGCCGCGCGCGTCCCGACGGCAAGCGCACTGAAAGCGGGCGACGTGGCGAGTCGCGAGTTGCGCACGCACGGCCGCGTCGTCGCCGTGCTTCTGTTGCTCGCCGCGCTCGTGCTGCTGTTGCCGCCGATCGCCGGCTTGCCGTTGCCCGGTTTCGTTTCCATCGCGCTGGTGATGATCGGCGTCGTGATCGCGATGCCGTCGATCGTTCGCCTGGCATTGCGCCACGCACCCTTCGTGCGCGCAGTTCCGTACCAGATCGCCATTGCGCAGATTGCGGGCACTGCGCGCTATGCGACGCTCAGCGTGTCCGCGATCCTCGTGAGCTTCAGCCTCATGGTGTCGATGGCGATCATGGTGACCTCTTTCCGCACTTCGCTCGATCAATGGGCGCAGCGCGTGCTGCCCGCGGATGTTTATGTGCGGCTCGGCTATGTCGGTCAGTCGGCGCATCTCGACGCGGGTACGGTGCGCAGACTCGGTCACTTGCCGGGCGTCGCGCATTTCGAGACGGGTCGCTTCGCACGCACGCAACTCGCTGCCGACAAGCCGCTGACGCTGGTCGCGCGCAGCGCCAATCACATGAAAATCGCAGATGCGTTGTGGATGACTACGACCGCGGCGGCGAAAGCGCCTGGCGACGCAGTGAGCGCGTGGGTCAGCGAAGGAGCGAGCGACCTCTACGGCATTCGTGCCGGCGACACGTTCGAGTTCTCCGTCGCGGGCCGGCCCGTGCGTGCATTCGCGGCGGGCATCTGGCGCGACTACGAGCACCAGAACGGCGCCGTCGTCATCGACAATGCTGACTACGTGCGACTCTCGGGCGACACCGGCGTGAATACCGTGAGCTTGTGGTTGGAGCCGGGCGTGGACTCGAAAGCGCTCGAGAATTCCATTCGCGACCTGCTGCCGGCGACGCAGTACGACTTGCGCACGCCGCCCGAGCTGCGCCGGTTGTCCTTGCAGGCGTTCGATCGCACTTTTGCGATCACCTATCTGCTCGAGCTGGTCGCCGTGCTCATCGGCTTGTTCGGCATCGCAGCCGGCATCAGCGCGCAGGTCCTCGCGCGACGCGGCGAGTTCGGCGTGCTGCGGCATCTCGGCTTCACTCGCGCGCAGATCGCGACGATGCTCGCGATCGAAGGTGCGGTGCTCGGCGCGACGGGCGTGGTCGTCGGCTTGATCACCGGCGGCATCGTGAGCCTGATCCTGATCTACGTCGTGAACCGGCAGTCGTTTCACTGGAGCATGGATCTTGCGGCGCCCGGTGTGCTGCTGGCTTCGCTCAGCGCTGTGCTCGTCGCCGCTGCCGCAGGAATCGCGGTCGTCAGCGGCCGGCAGGCGATGAGCACCGACGTCGTCAAAGCCGTGAAGGAGGATTGGTGAGGACGCTCGCGCACACGGTGCTAGTGTTGCTGCTGCTCGCGGGCACGGCTCTGCCTGCGACCGAAACGCAATATCCGGCCGTGGTGCCCGGCTACTCGATCGAAGTGCCGCGCGACGAAGGCAGCCATCCGCAGTTCCGTACCGAATGGTGGTATCTCACTGGCTGGGTCGAGACGCCGGACGGCGTGCCGCTCGGATTCCAGATCACGTTCTTCCGCAATCGTCCGGGCGTGGACGAAGGCAATCCGTCACGCTTCGTTGCGCGGCAAGTGTTGTTCGCTCACGCCGCGGTCAGCGATCCGAGGCACGGCGCGCTGCTGCGTGCCGAGAAATCCGCGCGCGCCGGCTTCGGACTTGCCGAAGCGGCCGAAGGATCGCTCGCGGTCAAGATAGATGACTGGTCGCTGCGTCAGGACGGCGAGCGCTACACGGCCGTCGCGTCGACGAGTGAGTTCACGCTGGAGCTCGAATGCGTGCGCGTGCAGCCGCCGCTGCTCAACGGCAGGAACGGGTTCAGTCAGAAAGGTCCGCAGCCCCAGTTCGCGAGCTACTACTACAGCCTGCCGCAATTGCAGACCAGCGGCCGCATCGTGATCGGCGGCCGCGAGCTGCGCGTCCGCGGCGCCGCGTGGTTCGATCACGAATGGTCGAGCAGCATGTTCGACGAGCAGGCGCGCGGCTGGGACTGGATCGGTCTCAATCTGAATGACGGCGGCGCGCTGATGGTTCAGCGCATTCGCGACGAGGCGGGTCAGCCGTACTGGGCTGGTGCGACGCTGCGCGAGCCCGGTAAGCCCGATCGCGTCTTTGCGCCGAACGAAGTCGAGTGGACGCCGCAACGCAGCTGGCGCTCGTCACGCACCGGCGTGACGTATCCCGTCGAATGGAAAATTGCGGTCGGCGGGCGCACGATACTGCTGCGCCCCTTGCTGGACGATCAGGAGAACGATGCGCGCGGCAGCACCGGGACGCTTTACTGGGAAGGCGCGGTGCGCGCGTTCGACGAGCATGGCCAGGCACTCGGCCGCGGCTATCTCGAGCTGACGGGTTACGGTGAGCGACTCAGATTCTAGGCGGAGGAATCCATGTCACGCCTCTACCAGGAAGGACACCGCGAGCTGCAGCGGCAGTTCGACACGCAGCGCCTGGCCGACCGGCTGGAGCAGGTGACCTACCACACGCTCATCACGCCCGAAGATCGCGAGTTCATCGAACGGCGCGACATGTTCTTCCTCGCGACCGCGGACGCGGAGGGCCGGCCGAACTGCTCGTACAAGGGCGGCGATCCCGGGTTCGTGCGCGTGCTCGATGAGAGCACGCTGGCGTTTCCGAACTACGACGGCAACGGCATGTTCCTATCGTTCGGCAATGCGCGCATGAATCCGCACGTCGGCATGCTGTTCATCGACTTCGAAGCAGGCAAGCGCATCCGCGTGAATGGCACGGCGTCGATCGAGCCGCCGACGGCGGTCGAGCCCGGGTACCTCGGCGCGCAGTTCGTCGTCAAAGTGCAGGTGCGTGAAGTGTTTCCGAACTGCCCACGCTACATCCACAAGTACCAGCTGGTGGAGCGCTCGAAGTTCGTGCCGCGCGCGGCCGTTCCCACGCCGGTGCCGGCGTGGAAACGTTACGAATGGGCCAGGGACGTGCTGCCGGAAAACGATCCGGCGAAAGACTGAAAGGTCAGCCGAGCTTCGCGCCGGGCTTCGCCGCCCAGACTTTGCACCAGCCGTTGGCGTTCACCAGCTTGCCGGGGAACAGGTTGCAGGGACGCCATTCGTCGCCGTCCTTCCCTTGCAGCTGGACGCAGTTGTGGCAGAAAGCGCCCTTCTTGTACTGCGGCACCTTGGTTGCGTCGACCTTCTTCGCGTCGTGCACGTAACCGAGCGAGACCGCGAGCTGCTCCTTCTCGTCAAGATGCGGCGTGGCGTCCGCGGCCTCCACCAGGCCGGCGGCCGGCAACGCGGCGAGGCCTGCGAGTGCGGTCTTAAGAACTGTACGACGATCGTAGCGGCGGTCGGTCATGATCGGTCCTCGTTCTCGTGTTCGTGCGAAAGGGAGTGAACAGTACGGCGCGCATGATAAACGCGCACTGAAAACGCCGTAAATGGCGCTGCGGTTTCACACCAGTGCGCGCGGCGCGACGATCAGCCCGTCCTCGTCGGCATACAGCCAGTCACCCTGACGAAAATTCACACCCGCGAAGCGCACGGGCACGTCGCGTTGCCCTTCGCCGCGCTTGTCCGTGCGGATCGGACAGGTCGCGAGCGCTTTCACGCCGATCGGCAGCTGCGCAATTGCGAATGCGTCGCGAATGCATCCGTACACCACGACGCCGCTCCAGCCGTTGTCGACGGCCTGCTTCGCCAGCATGTCGCCGATCACCGCACGGCGCAGCGAGCCGCCGGCATCGATCACCAGCACGCGGCCGTTGCCGGCTTCGGCCGTGAGGTCGCGCACGCGCGAGTTGTCCTCGAAGCACTTGATGGTGGCGATCTG
Organism: Steroidobacteraceae bacterium; assembly: GCA_035277305.1. GTDB lineage: Bacteria > Pseudomonadota > Gammaproteobacteria > Steroidobacterales > Steroidobacteraceae > Steroidobacter. Next base: position 65,466 of record DATEKT010000195.1, read on the forward strand.
CCCGGCGAAGCGCGGCCGGCCGCCGAAGTCACGGAAGATGGATTCGCCGATCTGCAGCTCGGCGGCGAAGCGATCGCACAGGTCGGCAGTCTGGAAGTCCACGCACACACTCCGGCGCCGGGTCGATTACCCGGTGCGGGAGTATCGGTGCAACGTGGAGCGCGCGCTACTTGGTCAGCTTGCCGAGCATGCGCGACAGCAGCGAATCGTTCTTCGGCAACTTGCGGATGCCGCTCTCGGACAGCTGGACTTCGCGTGCCTCGTCGAGCAGTTGCTCCGCGAGGCTCTTCTTCTCGATCGACGGCAGCGTCTTATGCTTGCCCGTGTTGCCTGTCTTGGCACGCGCCGTCTTGGTGCTGCCTGCGGACCTCGCGGCGCTCTTAAGCGCCTTGTGCTTGCCGGTCGCGCTCTTCTTGAACGAGCCGGTGTCGAGCGGCCGGAACGAGCCGGTCGCGGCTGTGTCGACGCCCGGCTCGACTTCCATCGTCACGGTCGGCACGACCGGGCGCGCGCTGCGCGCGTTGTTCAGCTCGACGACTTTCGCTTCCTGGGCCGGTGCGGCCGGCTTCTTCGTCGACGGCGCATCCTTGAAGCGCGCGTGCTCCGCGACGCTGACGCGCATGACGCTCGGCGAGCCGAAGAACGTGTTCAGGTAGCCCATGACCGCTTCCGCCGACACGGCTTCCTTGAAGAAGCCGAGACGCAGCGAGTGCACGATCTTGCCGCTGCCGGCTGTCGCGACCGAGTAGAGGCGATAGGCCTCGAAGATGTCGAGCCGCGGCATGGCGTCGAGATTCACGGGTTGATCGGAGACTGCCAGCTGCACGGCGAACCACTTCTCCTGCGCCGCGTCCTCCATCTCCGCGCTCGTCAGCGCGCGAATTGTCTGTGTGCTGTCGAGCTCGGGCGGCGGAACGTTCGACACAGCGGCGATGCGAACCGCCGGCAGCGCGGGCGCAGCGGCCGGTTTCGGTGCAGCGGGTTTCGCTGCGGCCACGACCGGAGCTTGCGCGGGCTTCGCGGGAGTTACGACCGGCTTGGTCGCCGCAGGCTTGACCGCCGCGGGTGTGACCGGTGCGGCCGGTTTCGCAGGCTCGGACTCGAGCCGGATGCCGGCGTCTTTGATCTCGATGCCTTTGCCGACGTGGAACGCGCCTGTGGCTGCTGCGCGCTGCGTATCGACAGGCGCCGGCGGCGGATCGGAGAACGTGAGGTCGAGCGCACGCACACGCATGCTGCTCGCCGGATCCGCCTTGCTCGCTTGCACGATCGGAGCAGCAGGCTTTGCGATCGGCTTGGCGGCGACGGGCTTTGCAGGTTTTGCAACGGGCGGCGCCACCTTCGGCGCGAGCTTGAGCGCCGGATGTTTCGCCGTATCGGACGTGTTCTTCTCGGGCTCCACCTTCGCCTTCACGATCCCGGTGGCAACGGTCTTGGCGATCGCAGCATCCGCGGCGGGCGTGAGCGAGGGCGGTTCCCAGGAGAAATCGTCGAGACCATCGGTCGGCTTCACTGCGGGCTTGGCAGCTTTCGCCTCGGTCGGCGGCGTTTCGGGTTCCCAGCTGAGCTCGATGACTTCGGGATCGACCGGTGCGAGCGTCCTCGCTGCAGCGGGCGATTGCTTCGCAGGCGCGACCGGCGCGGTCGCTTGCTTCGCAGTCGATGCAGCAGGAGCTGCAGCAGCTTTCGGTTGAGCGACAGGTGCGGGCGCGGGTTTGGCGACAGCAGCGACAGGACGCGGTGCCGGCGCGGCGGCAGCAGCCGCGTCCGGGAGGAAGCCACGCGTGAAGCGACGATCTTCTTCGCACAGGCACGTGGTGAATGCAGTCGGGTATTGCTGGCGCACGACGGTGAGCACGCTTTCCGCGTGCGACTCGCTCGTGAAGAAACCGAGCCGCAGGCGATGACGCGTGCGGCCGTCCTCGTTGCGCGCAACCTGGTAGAGACGATAGTTTTCGAGGCCGGGGATGTTGTTGCCGTCGAGTCGCACCGGCGCGATCGACGCGCACAGATTGATGACGAACAGTGCCGAGCCGGTGCCGTTGGCTGCTGCTATGGGCGCAGGCAGCGGCGTCACGACGGCCTGAGCGGTGTTGGTGCTCTTTTCCACGTCTTCTTCCCCATGCCCGAAAGCGAATCGACCAGGGCCAAGCGTTCGCGGCCCGACATGACTCATTTCGAGTGGGGTGAGAGCGCGCTTGATGCGCATCGCGCTCGATCACGGACGGGTTCGCGATTTTCTTCTGGCGAATCCGCTGCCGCGATCCGATCGCGGCTCCGTGGCAACCCCGCTGTCTTAGGAAATGAATCCGTTAGACCGGAAGCTTTGCGTCCTCGCCTTTCGGCGAGTTTGCCCTTGGGAACGATTTGATAATCCGCTTGCAAGCGGGGATAAGTCAAGCGGTTTGGTCGCTTTCAGCCGACAGTGGATTCGGCGACAAGTCGCAGTCTGTAGGGATTTTGAGGTTATGTCGTACCTCGGATGCGACGGCGAAACAGTTCGTGAACCGCTACCGAAGATTCGTCAAATCAAACGGCCATTCGCGTCCACGCTTCCTTGCTCGCACTCGCCGGTTCGCCCGCCATGATGCGCGGCGCGAGCTGCGAAACGATGTGGACCTGTGCGGCATCGGACAAGCCGAGCGCACGCAACGCGCCTTCGAGTCCGTCGATCAGCTGGCGTCGTTCGTTCTCGTTCGGGCAACTGTCGCGCGCGAGTGCAGCGAGCTCGTCCCCGACGCTCTGCAGCGTCTCGGCGATCGACGGCGCGAACTCGCTCAGGTCGCCGCGCAGGCGCGCGGCGAAGCGAAACGAGTTGTACGCGCACTCGTAGGCGCGATGGCGCAGCTTGAGGTTCTTCAACATGCCCACTTGCAGTGCCTCCACGACCGGCTCATCGTGCCGGTCGGGGCAAAGTGTGGAGCGCGTCGCACTCAAGGCGGTGTGCGCTGGATCGCAAAACTCGCCCGGTCACGGGCGTTGCTTTTACGCTGCCTTACGGATCAAGCGCGTAGCGGAGCAAAAAAATCGATTGACTTCCTGCCCGGGTTTTCGACTACGCGCGGCCGACGTTGCGGTCGGTGGGCGAGTGGAAATATTCGCTCTCTTCGGCGAACTGCCGCATCAGCCGGCGCAGCTCTTCGATGCGGCCTTCGGCGGTGCTGATCGGCACGCACTCTTCGCATTCCGGATCGGCGCACGGCTGGCGCGAATACAGCCAGTACTGCACGGCGCCGGCGAGCAGGCCGTCGGCGATGTCCCAGATGTCGGCCTTGTCGTCGGTGTCGGCGATTCTGTTACCGAGATCGACGGCTTTGCCGAAAGCTTCGCTGAATGGATTGTCGGTTTCCTGCATGGCGTGCCTCACGCCCCAATCTGTTTCCGCCCGCTGGCGAGTTGCGGTCATTGTACCGGACTGGTCTACTGGCGCACCGTTTGAGTTGTCCGGGAATTTCGCCATGGCCGATGAACGTAATCAGGATCCGCAGATGGATGCGGCCGCGCTTTACCGCGAGGAAATGTTCACCGACCGCAAAGTCGGTGCGATCCGCCGCCTGACGCCCGTTACGGCTCAGGGCGAGACGGATGCCACGCGCCCGGTGCTGTTCATCGGCCAGGCGGAGATCATGACCAACATGGGTCCGGTGCCGCTGAGCTTCGAGATCGACGGCAAGACGCTCGATCAGGCAGTCGCGGGGTTCTCCGCCGCAGCAACGGTTGCGATCGAGCGCACCGTGCAGCAGATCCAGGAGCTGCGGCGGCAACAGGCTTCGCAACTGGTCGTGCCCCAGGGCGGCATGCCGAACCTCGGCCCCGGCGGGCCGGGCGGCCGCGGCGGCGGCAAGATTCAGATTCCGTAAAACTCGTCTATTGGGGCGTGGGTTGCTGGGCGACCGGCTCGCCGCCCGGCGCGGGCGCCGCGCCGGCTTCCTGCACCATCAGCAGATTGCCGTTCTCCTGGCTGATGGCCTGCTCCGTGCGCTTGTTCATCACCACGATGCTGATGCGGCGATTGACCGGGCTCTCCGGCTGCGACGCATCCAGCAGCACGCTCGAAGCGAGGCCGACCACCCGGCCGATCTTCTCGGCCGGCAGCCCGCCCGAGATTAGTGCGCGGCGCGCGGCGTTGGCGCGATCCGCCGAGAGCTCCCAGTTCGTGTAGTTCACCGCGACGTAGGGCTTCATGTCGGTGTGGCCGCTGATGCTGATACGGTTCGGCACGCTGCTGATGATGTGCGCGAGCTCCTTGATGATGTCGCTGCTGAAGTTCTCGAGCCGCGCGCTGCCGAGCGGGAACATCGAGCGGCGCTCGTGATCGATGATCTGGATGCGCACGCCTTCCGGCGTCACGTCGAGCAGGATCTGATCCTTGTACTTCGCGAGCGACTCGCGCTCGTCGATGCCTTTCTTCAGCGCGTCCATCAGGCCGGCGAGACGCTCGTTGTCGAGCTTCTCGTTCGCTTCCTCGTCTTTGCGCGCGGCGTCGTCGTCCGGCCGCGTCGCGGTCTGCACACCCGGCGTCGGTGGCGCAACCGGCGCGGGCGGCGCCGGGTCGTGATGCAACTCCATGCCGCCGCCGAGCTTGATCATGCTGGTGCTCGCGCCGCCCGGGCCCTGGATCGGCGACGGCGAGGGCACCGGGCTCGCGCCCTGGAGGTCGGACGGATTGTTAAAGTACTGGGAGATCGCGCCGCGCTGCTCCTCGGTGGTGGCTTCCATCAGCCACATGAGCAGGAAGAACGCCATCATCGCCGTCGCGAAGTCGGCGAAGGCCACTTTCCACGAGCCGCCGTGGTGACCGTGGCCGCCCTTCTTGATCTTCTTGATGATGATCGGGCGCGGCTCTTCTCCGTCTTCGAGTTTCGGCTGGGCG
>DATEKT010000196.1:0-24170 GCA_035277305.1 Steroidobacteraceae bacterium
AGCACGCATGGCCGTCGCGGCCGCGCGATTGCGCGAATAGAGCTCGTCTTCCGACTCTTCTTCGAGCTCGACCTCGTCATCCCACCGCGGCTGCGATACTTGCAGTTGAATCTGCGCGAGCGGTACGACGTCGTGCAGCGCAGTCAGCTTGAACAGCTCCGGCCGGCACAGGCGGTAGCGACTCACCGCAACTGAGAGCGTCGACGGATCGCGGCGCAGATACCGTGCAACTTCACTCAGGGTTGCCACGCGTCTCTCGGTCGCGTACCACGCGATCAGTGCACGCGCGAGCGTGACTTCGCGCTGGCGCGAGTTCGAGAGCACGTGCTCGCGATCGACGCCGAGGCGGCACGTGACCGTCTGGATGATCTGCTCGAGCGTGAGCTTGCTGCGATAGACACGCAGATGGCGCGGCAGGTTCTCGAAGAACTCGGGGCTCGCGACGATGCGTGCATCGTGCTTGCTGCCGTGCTCGAACAGCGCGCGATCCTCCTGCAAGGGCGCGATCGCCATGAACTCCGCGTATTCGCTGTTCTGATCACAGCCGTTCATCATGCGCATCGCCGTGCGCGTCGTCAGCCACGGCATCTCGGTGCGCCCGAGGTAAGCGACGTGACTCGTGAACGGATACGAGCCCGGCTCGCTGCTCAGCCCCTCGCTCACGGGAATGTGATGAATGTGCCGGACCAGCTTCAGCAGGTACGCATCGGGATCGATCAGGATCGCCTTGTAGCGCTGGCGGAAAAAGTGGCCCGACTCCGCTGCGCGCTCATGAATGCTGCGCGCGTAACGGCTGGTGATTCCCTGCATGAAGCGACCGACGGAAACACTGTCGATCTGCAACGCGAGGTGAATCGCGTCGGGTGTCCAGCAGTACGCGTGCAAGCGCGCGCCGGTGCGACGCAGCGCCGTGGCGAGCAAGCGTTCGAAGAGCGGATAGTCCTGGGGCTGGGAGAAGATTGGGCGGGTCGTACTGCCCCGCTGGACTACGTAGTACGTTCCTCCCGGAACGTGCAGTCGTTGACGACGCGACATTCTGCCACCTCCGTATGAAAAGCAGTGCTGCAGGCGGGCCACCGTGGCCCCCGTTTCCATTCCGTCGATCACTGTACGGCCGCGCGAAAACGTATCCAGCCATATTTTTCGGATGTCGTTCCTCTGACCGCGGTCGATGCGAAGCGCTCAGCGCTTCGCGATCATGCGCGGCGGCAGCACACGCAAGCGCGCTGGATACTCTAGATGCTCCGGCACGCTCTCTCCTACGAAATTCCGGTAAAAAGGATCCCACGGCAGCACCATTGCGGTTTGTTCTTCGTGCACCATCTTCGGCAGGATCGCAACGACGCTGCGTTCGCGTTCTGTTGCGAGTAATGCTTGCAAAGAGCCGTGCTGCTGCAGACTCGCGTCGAGCTCCATCAAGTTGTAAAGAGTCGGATGCGAAACCGACATGCTGCCCGCGTCCGCGGCGGCGATCAGCGCGGCCGGGCTCATCCACGCGTGATCCACTGTCTCCGTGCTATCGATGACGGCACCCTGATCCGACGAGACAGCGGCGATGAAGAAGCGCGTATCGAAGCGCCGCGGCACGTTCGACGGCGTGATCCAGTGTGCCCAGTAGACGAGCTGCTCGACGCGCAGGAACAGATTCTCGTCGCGCAGCAAGCCGGCGAAGAGCTCGGGTTGCGCTGCGACCGCGCGCCGCCGCTCCTGCAGGCGCGCCACACGCTCATTGCCAATCTGGTTTCCAGCCGCGTCGCTGGCGAGCAGCACGCCGGTCTCCTCGAACGTCTCGCGACACGCGGCGACCGCGAGCGCGAGACACTCGCTTGCATCGATCGGCTCGCCAAGCAATGTGTCGAGGCGTGCACAGCCCGTTTGCGAGCTCGCTGGAATGCGGGCAAACGCTGCGGCAGAAGCGTCGGCCGCGCAAACGACGCCGCCGGGGAAGACCCACATACCGCCCATGAATGCGAGCTTCTCGTGGCGCTGGATCGCGAGAACCTCGACGCCTGCGCGGCCCTCGCGCAACAGCATCACAGTCGCCGCGGGACGCGGCACCACCGGCTGTTTGCGTTCGTCGGCCACGGTCAGAGCACGACGACCGAGCGGATCGATTCGCCGCGCTTCATCATCTCGAAGCCCTCGCCGATCTGGTCGAGCCGCAGCCGATGCGTGATCAGCGAGTCGAGCTCGATCTTTTTGTCGACGTACCAGTCGACGATCTCGGGCAGGCGATCGAGCCGCGCGCCGCCCATGTAGCAACCGGTCCAGTGGCGACCCATCATCAGGTGGCCGGGGGTCGCGGAAACTTCGCTGCCCGTCGGCGCGACACCGATGACGTAGCTGGCGCCCCAGGCCGGGTTCGTGCACTCGAACGCCTGGCGCATCACTTGCGGCGCGCCGATGCACTCGAAGGTGTAGTCCGCGCCGCCGCCGGTCAGCTTCATCAGGTGGCTGGCGAGCTTTTCGACGCGGCGGGGATCGACGAACTCTGTCGCGCCGAAACGCCGCGCAATGGCTTCCTTCTCGGGATTGGTGTCGACGCCGATGATCGTCTTCGCTCCGGCGAGCCGCGCTCCCTGCACGACATTCAGCCCGATGCCGCCGAGACCGAACACGACGACCGAGCTGCCGCGTTCGACCTTCGCCGCGAACAGTGCCGCGCCGAGCCCAGTCGTCGCGCCGCAGCCGATGTAGCAGATCGGATCGAACGGCGCGTCGTCGCGAACCTTCGCGATCGTGTCCACCGGCAGCACCGTGTACTCGGCGAAAGTGCCGAGTCCCCACAGCTGCGTGACCGGTTTCCCGCCGAGAGAGAAACGGCTCTCGCGCGGTCGCAAGCGCGCGAATGCTTCCACGCACAGATTGGTCTTCGGCGAATTGCAGTACGCGCACTTTCCGCAATGTGGAATGAGAAACGGAATGACGTGATCGCCCGGCTTGAATTGCGTGACGCCCGGCCCGCACTCGATGACGACGCCCGCGGCCTCGTGGCCGAGAATCGCGGGAAATTGCCACGGCACCTTGCCCTCGTAAGCGTGCAGATCGGAGTGGCACAGGCCGGTCGTCTTCACCTGCACGAGCACTTCGCCGGCGCGGGGGCCTTCCAGCTGAACTTCCTCGACGACGAAGGGCTGATTCGGGCCGTGCACGACGGCCGCGCGGACATTCAACGGCACGGGAATTCCTTTGGCGATGGTGGTGTGAGAGCGGAGGGACTCTACACCATCGCCCGGAGGTCCGGCGTTAGCTTGCCGCTAGTCCTTGCAGGTGGGCTGATGCATGAGCGCCGCCATCGCGGCGCAGAGATTGACGCTCGCAGCTTCGCCTTGCGACGTGCTCACCTTCCGGCTCGATCGCGCCAGGAGGTCGCGCGCATTGTCTGCACGCAAGTTGTGGTCGCGCGCGAGCAGCAACGCAACTCCGCCGGACACGCTGGCCGCTGCGAGCGAGCTGCCGGACAGAAAGTCGTAGCGGCCGTCCGGCACCAGAGTGAGCACCTCACTGCCGGGCGCGAACAGAACAGGTACCGAGTCGGCCGACACTTTGGCGCCTGCGGCGTCGACGCCGATCACGCCCGGGATGCCCGTCGGAAATCCATTGCCATCGTTGATGGGCGGCGTGGCGCCGACGAACACGACACCGCGGCGCAGGCCCACATCGATCAGTCGAGTCAGCAACGGATCGGATGGCCCGGTCAGGCTCAGGTTGACGATATCGATGCGCTCTTCGATTGCTGCGGCGAGCGCTTTGGCGAGCGTCAGCGTGCTGCACACCGCGCGGGAGTCGTCGGCGGGAGCGGGCCAACATGCGCGCATCGAGTAGAGGTGGGCGGCCGGTGCAACGCCGACGATTCCCTGGCTGTTGTTCTCTACCGCTGCGATCACGCCGGCGACGGCCGTACCGTGACGCTCGCGTGCAGTGATCTTGCCGCCATCGACGAAGTTTTCCTGCTTGACGACGCGCCCCGCGAGATCCGGATGGTTCGCGTCGATGCCGGTATCGATGATCGCGACGCGCACTCCTTCGCCGCGCGACCACATGTGCGCGCCGCCAACGTCCATCACGTCCAGGTTCCGCTGCAGCGGCCGGTACGGGTCGCTCGCCGAAATCGTGCTGGCCTCGCTCGTCAGCGTCGAGAACGATTGATACGGCTGCGCGGTCTCGACGCGATTGTCGCGTCGCAGGCGCTCGAGCGCGGCATTGCGATCGACGCCCGGCGGCAACTCGAACACGACGCAGTGGATACCGAGCAGACCGATCGGCCACGCCGCGACTTCACGCAGGCCGTGGGCAGTTGCTACCGCCTTGGCGCTGGCACGTGTTGCCGGTGCAAGCGCGTACGAGGGCGCCGGCTCGTAACCGCGGACGGTCGATCCTGCGCGCGGAATCGACGGGACTGCGTCATTGCGCAGGGTGACGACGACGTAGCGTGTCGTATCCGATTCGTTGAGCGGCTCCGCAGGAACGCTGCGTGACATCGCGCATCCCGCGAGCAGCCACGCGCAGCCGAGGATGCACAGCAGGCGGCTCATGGCGCCTCGGACGTGGCGACGCGCTCCGCGAACCGGACGTGACTATCGGCGCGAAGGTGCGCGAGCGCTTGGTTGACTTCGGACTCGTCCTGGGTGGCGGCGGCAAGGCCCAGCGTGTACACGCCGGCTTCGCTCGGGCCCGCGATGACCTGCGCATCGATCGATCGCAGCATGCGATTCACATCGTCGAGCGCGACGTCGCCGGCGAACACGACCCGGATGACCGGGCGGTTGATCGCTGCGTCGGATGCAGTCCTCGTCTCGTAATTCGGTGCCGTCAGGGACTGCATCCACACCGTAGCCAGCAGCCCGGCAATCGCAATGCCTTGCACGGCAGCGGCGATCGGCAACCAGCGCGACCAGAGTCCCGGTTTGCGACGGGGCAGGGCGACCACGTCGGCAGGCGCCGCTTGTGGCTCGGCGTCGATGCCGATGTCTTCGCCCGTGTCGATGCGCTGCATGAGCTTCTGCAGCGAAGTCTGCGGCGCGAGCACGACTGCATCCTCGGCGCGGATCGCGTTGCGCAGTTGACGCTGGAATTCCAGCTCTTCCTGGCATTCGCGACAGTCGCGCAGATGCGCCTCGACGCGCGCGACATCCCTGGCCGCCGCACTTTCGTTGGCGATCCACGGCAGCAGATTCCAGCATTCGCCGTGGGTGCCCGGCGATCCGTCACGAGATCCCATGTTTTGGTCGTGTGTCATTGCGTCTGTTACTTGTTGGCGCCGGCCAGGCGCGGCAGCGAACGCCGCAGCTTCTCGCGCGCGTGGAACATCCGCGTCTTCACCGTGTTGACCGGGCACTGCATGATCTGCGCGATCTCCTCGCACGAGTGGCCCATCAGGTACGAGAACTCCATCACCATGCGCTGCTCGAGCGGCAGCTCCGCGAGCGCCTGCCCGAGCCACTGGCGATTCTCGTCCTCCGTCTGCACGTCCGGCGCCACCGCCGCTTCTTCGACCGGCATCGGCCGCGCTTGCGCTCCGTGCCGCCGCAGCGCCTTGAGCGCGCGCCGGTACGTGATGCCGACGATCCAGGTCGAAACCAGCGAATCGCCGCGGAAGGCCCCGGCCTTCAGCCACACCGTCCAGAGCGTGTCATTGATCACTTCCTCGATCAGGTCGTGACGCGAAGTCATCCGCATGAGGAAACGTGCGAGACGACGGTGGTAGATCAGGTAAAGCTCCTTGAAAGCTACCCGATCCCCCGTCGCGACCTGGCGCAGCAGCTCGAGCTCGCGAGCGTTCGACTGACTGCCGCCGGATGGACTGGGTGAATGACCGCTGGAAGGAACCGAATTCATTTGAGCCGTAGCCGTTGTTACTGAGTACCGCGTACAGGGGGTGGGGGTTCTATCCCGCGGGACGGATCAGAACCGCCAGGTCAGGGCCGCCGTCCAGCGGCTGCCGCCGTCGAACAGCCGCCCGGCCGTGGAATCCGTGTCGATATGCAGCAGGTCGACTTGCATGCCCTGCCACGTGAAAGCGACGCCGGTGCTCCAGTACCAGTAACCGGTGTCCACCAGGTCGCTCAGATCGTAATAGCCGACGCCTGCGCACAGCGACCAGCGCGGGTCGAGCGGCTGCAGGAGCGAGAGCTCGTAGGCGAGCGCGCGCTTCTCGGAGATGAACCCCCAGTAAGTGTGCTTGGAGGTGTTCGGCGACCACGCGATGCTTGCGGTCGCGCGCTGCTGATAGCTGATCGACGCGTTGACCTCGTCGTAGTCGTAGCCGGCGTCGTTATCGTCGAGATAGCCGTAGTGCACGTAGCCGAGCTGCATCGACCAGTCGGGGCTCAGCGACCACGAGTAGCCGGCGTGCAGATCGAGCTCATACGCGATGCCCGCGCCGTTCTGGAAGTCGACGCTCGATCCCCACGCGCCGACATTCCAGCCCTCGAGGGAGTGGAACTGGATGCCGGCCTGCGCGGCAGGTTTACCGGCTGTCTGCGACAGACCGCGATAGAGATAGTCGGTGGTAACTGCGAGCGAGCCGCTGACGTCACCAGCCCACGCTGGCATTGCGGACAATAGCCAGCCCGTCATCGTCGCAACTACGATGAACGTAACTCCGAGCCGCCGCACTAACATCGCCGCATTCCGCCCAAGTCTCCCTGGACTGAGTATACGGCGATGTCCGGCCCGCCGGCTTGGCCGTTCGGTCTAGTGATTTCCGTGTCTTTCGTCAGTGCAGCTGCGGTAAGAGTTGCAGGTACGAAATTGCGAAGTTCGCAAAGTACGTGTCGGCCCGCGGTGCAGTTACAATCCCGCACGATGACTACCGACGACCCGACGTTAGACACCCTGCTCGATCGCAACCGGTCGTGGGCCGAGCTCATGACGCGCTCGGACCCGGACTTCTTCGCCCGCCTGGCGCGCCAGCAGGCGCCGCGCTACCTGTGGATCGGCTGCTCCGACAGCCGGGTGCCCGCGAACCAGATCCTGGGACTCCTGCCGGGCGAGATCTTCGTCCATCGCAACGTCGCGAACGTGGTCGTGCACAGCGACCTGAATTGCCTCTCGGTCATCCAGTTCGCGGTAGACGTGTTGAAGATCAGTCACATCATCGTCTGCGGGCACTACGGCTGCGGCGGCGTCGCGGCGGCGTTGCGCGACGACAAGCTTGGGCTGATCGATAACTGGCTGCGTCACGTGCAGGACGTCCGCAACCGCAATCGCGACGAGCTTGGCCGGCTCCCGGACGCGCACGACCGCATGATGCGGTTGTGCGAGCTCAACGTGCTGACGCAGGCGATCAACGTCGCGGAGACGACGCTGTTGCAGGACGCGTGGGGACGAGGGCAGGAAATCTCGATCCACAGCCTGATCTACGGTCTCGACAACGGCATCCTGCATCAGCTCGGCCCTTCACTCTCGGCGCCCGCTGCGGTCGAAGAGCGCAAGCGCGAGCTCGGCTGGTAACCGGACCCTTCAGCGATACGTGATGAGTTGCCGCCGGCCTTCCTGGTCGAGATGCGGCAGGCCGTTGAACATCGACAGCGAAACCTTGTCGGCGCTGTAGATCAGGCGCGTGATCGAAGCGTTGTGCACGGCCCAGTTCAACTCGATCCCGACATGATTGGCGCAACCGAGCACGTGCGCGACGATCGTCCCGATGACGCCGCCCGAGGTGCTGATGAGCAGCGTCTTCGAGCGGCCTTCCGTGCGCATCAGCGTCTCGATCGCACCGACGATGCGCGAGTGAAAGCTGCGCCACGACAGCATTCCTTCGGCCTGCGTCTGTCCATCGACCCACGCGCGCGCCGCGCGCTCGAGGAAGAACTGGAATCGGCGTCGATCGTGATGCAGCCCGGGCCACCCGGCCTGCTCGCGCTGCCCGGGCGTCAGCGAGGAAGCAAACGCATTCAGGATCGATTCGCTGTCGTATTCGTCGAACGCGGGCTCGACGGTCAGCGGTGGAGTTTGCGGATGCAGAGCCTCGCCGATGAGCTGCGCGGTGACGCGCTGGCGGGCGAGGGTGCCGGTGTAGATACGGTCGATCGGCTCGCCGAGCGCGGCGAAGTAGCTGCCGAGAATGGCGCTCTGCTCGCGCCCGAGCGCGGAGAGTTGATCGTAGTTATCGGTGCCGAAAGAAGCCTGGCCGTGCCGGATGAGATAGATGACGCTCACCCGGCCATGATGCCAGAAAGGAAATCAACGCTAGCGGTTGGACGCCGTCCGCGCCGGTTCCTTCGCGTCGGCCGCGCCGAGGTCCTTCACCTCGACCTGCCACGACTTCTCCTGCATCTGCACGACTTCCACGCTGCCATGCTTGCTCGGCTGCTCAGCCGGCGGCGAAAGCATCCACAGCGCAAGCCCGGCGACCGCCAAGGCCCCTGCTGCTCCGACTATCGTCCGCGCCTCGATTACCATAAACCCCTCCCGCTGCTGCGCGCGTCAACCTGCCCTGGTGGTTACCAAAGCAACGCGCGCCGAAAACTCCGAACCTGTGACGCACGATAATCCTTGCGCGATTAGGGACCGTGTTGCAGGTCACACTGATCGCGCAGCGACATCGTGTATGGGTGTGATCGCGACGCAGGTCTCAGCCTAACGGCTGCTCGTACAAATCCCGATCGCGACAGCCGGAACGATACGATCTTCTGTCACATCGCGCGGTGCGCCGCGTCGCACTTTTCGCCAGATCCCAGACAATCTCAGAACAGCTCGATCTCGCCGGTCGGCCCCGCGCGCAGCGTGAGTGTCGACTGCTGGATGTGCTCGCGCGCTTCTTCGGCGCTCGCGCCGTCCACCATCATCTTGAACAGCTCGCGCTCGTCTTCCGTGCGATACAGCCGTCGCAGCGTCGAGAACAGGCGGCGCCACTGTTCGCGCTCGTGCGCCCTTTCGCGATCGCAGACGAACATCGCCAGCGCCGAAAGGCTGTAGCGCACGTGGCCGAGCCGCTGCGTCAATTTGTCGTAGAACTGGAAGGCGACGACGGCTGCGGCAGTTTGCTTGCGCAGCGCGTCGAGTTGCTGGGCCAGATCCGTGTTGTCGTTCTGCGCGCCGAGCGCCTGGCCGGCCTCGATCAGCCCCTTGAACGACTTGATGAGCTCATCGACCGCGACGTCCGATTCGGACAGCGCCGATTCCATCTGCGCCTCGCAGAGCAGGAGCATGCGCGCGATCTGCTGCTCCGGCGTCCATGCGATCGGCGCGATCATTGTCTCGTCCGAGGACGAGTCGCGGGGAGGGGGCGCCAGGTGGGAAAGATCCATGCGTGAGCCTCAGAGCACCCGCGCGATCGTCGACAACAACTGTTCGGGGCTGAAAGGCTTCACGATCCAGCCGGTCGCGCCGGCCTGCTTGCCGCGCTGCTTGGTGTCCTGCCCGGACTCGGTCGTCAGCACCAGCATGGGCGTGAACTTGTAGGAGCTGAGGCCGCGCAGCTCGCGCACCAGCGTGATGCCGTCCATGCGGGGCATGTTGACGTCGGTGAGGACCAGGTCCACGGCGCTCTGCCTGGCGTAGTCGAGCGCCTCGACGCCGTCCACGGCCTGCACGACCTTGTAGCCGGCGCTTTCCAGCGTGAAACGGACCATCTGCCGCATGGAGGCGGAATCGTCCACGGCGAGGATCACGCGACTGTGCTGGCTGGCGCTGCCCGACATTTGCTCAACTCCGGATCGATCCGATGCGTACCGTGTAACGGCATCTGCGAGGCGGAGTTGAGCGCTACGCAGTGTTGGACATAACGCGGGGCCTGGCGCCCGTGAACAGAACTGCTAACTGCGTACGGGAGCGAACGAAGTGTGACGCAGTACAGTCCGGCGGCTGGAACCGGACATAAACCACCGCAGCGGACAGCGAGAGGACTTGCATGGGACTTTCCGAGACGATCCTGGCGGCGATGATCGGCGCGATCGCGACCGTGTCGGCTGCGTTGTTCCAGCTGGTCATGGCCTGGCGCTCGCGCAGCAAGGTGGACACGCGCGCGAAGAAGGGCACCACGCTGCGCTCCGTCGTCTCGATCATGGCCCTGATGGTCGCATCGGCGGCGGGCGGCTTCCTCTACTCGGAGTTCCTCAAGCAGCGCAACGCCGAGGACATGCGCGCCATGCGCGATGAGCTGAAGGACTTGCGGGCCTTCATCGCGCAAGGCCGCGAGCAACCGCACGGCGGCGACGCGCCTGGCGTGCAGCCGGCCGGCATGCTGCTGCCGATTGCAACGGAAGGCGTCGAAGACACCGTCGAATCGATCGCTTACGTACCGGCGTGCCGCCGCACCGATGCCGCGACCGCGTGCGCCGAAGCGGACGCTCAGCGCATCGCCCTGTGCGGCACCGTCCCGGCATACGCGCGCATCGACAAGATCGAGCTGTTCGCGCAGCCCGATGCCGTCCAGCATCCGTGGGAATCGCACCAGGCCGCGTTCGAGCAGGACGTCGGCGGCGCGCGCTTCACCGGCAAGTCGTTCGAGTACGCGCAGGCCAATGAGCTCAAGGCCGTGTGCGTCAATTTCATGCAGTGGAGCAGCGAGCATCCGCACATCGCGCGCATCCTCGTGCAGTACGGTTTCGGCGACGCGCCGCGGCCGGCGGAAGTGAGTCCGGCCGCCGCGCCGGCCGAAGGCGCCCAGTCCGAGGGTCACACCCCCGCCGTCGTGGCCGCAGACAGCCAGCCCGCCATCCCGAACGCCACCTCTCTCGCCACGCCCGTCAGCACGCGGTAGCCTTGACCGGGGCTGGGCTCCGGGGGGAAAGGGCATGTTCGGACAGATGATGGATCGGCCGCTGCTGATCAGCGCGATCCTGCGGCACGCAGAACTCCAACATCCGCATCGCGAGATCGTTTCAGTCACCGCCGATCAGCCGCGCCATCGCTATACGTTTCGCGAGGCCTTCGCGCGCGTCCGCAAGTTGGCCAACGCGCTGCAGCGGCTCGGCCTGAAGAGCGGCGACCGCGTCGCCACGCTCGCCTGGAACGACTACCGGCACTTCGAGATCTACTACGGGGTCTCGTGCTCGGGCTTCGTCTGCCACACGATCAATCCGCGGCTGTTCGAAGACCAGATCGCCTACATCGTCAATCACGCGCAGGATCGCTGGCTGTTCCTCGATCCGGCGTTCGTGCCGCTGATCGAGAAGCTGCAGCCGCGCCTGCCGAAGCTCGAAGGCTGCGTGATCCTCACCGACGACGCGCACATGCCCGCTACGTCGCTGCCGCAGGCGCGCAGCTACGAATCGCTGATCGCGCCGGAGTCGGATCAATTCGAGTGGCCGGAGTTCGACGAGCGTACCGCCAGCTCGCTCTGCTACACATCGGGCACCACCGGCGACCCGAAAGGCGTGCTCTACAGTCATCGGTCGACGCTGCTGCACACTTATGCGGCTGCGCTGCCCGACGCGATGGGACTCGCTGGCTCGGACGTCGTGCTGCCGGTCGTGCCGATGTTTCACGTCAACGCGTGGGCGTTGCCGTATGGCTGTGCGATGGTCGGCGCGAAGATGGTGTTGCCCGGACCGAAAATGGGCGACCCGGAGACGCTGCAATCGCTCATCGAGTCCGAGCAGGTGACGTTCGCCGCCGGCGTGCCGACAGTCTGGCAGGGCCTGATCGCGTACCTGGAGAAGACGGGCAAGCACGTGGATAGTCTGCAGCGTGTGCTCTCGGGCGGCTCCGCGGTGCCGATCGCTCTGATGAATCAGCTGCGCGAGCGCGGCGTCGAAGTCGTGCACGCATGGGGCATGACGGAGATGAGCCCGATCGGCACGATTCGCTGCCAGTCACCGGAAGCCGCACAGCTGCCGTCCGCCGAGCGCGACGCCTTGCGCGCCAAGCAAGGTCGCACGGTGTTCGGCGTGGAGCTGAAAATCACCGATGAAGACGGCAAGGAACTGCCGCGCGACGGCAAATCGTTCGGCGCGCTGAAGGTGCGCGGGCCCTGGATCGCCTCGGGCTACTACGAGCGCGCGGGCGACTCGGCGTTCGAAGCGGATGGCTGGTTCAACACCGGCGACGTTGCGACGATCTGCCCCCTCGGCTACATGCAGATCACCGATCGCACCAAGGACGTGATCAAGTCCGGCGGCGAGTGGATCAGCTCGATCGAGCTGGAGAACCTCGCGGTGGCGCATCCGGCCGTCGCGCAGGCCGCGGCGATCGCGATCCCGCACTCGAAGTGGCAGGAGCGTCCGATGCTCGTCGTCGTACTGAAGCCCGGAGCGTCGGCGACGCGCGAGGAGCTGCTCGAGTTCTTCCTCGGCAAGGTCGCAAAGTGGTGGATTCCGGACGACGTGGCGTTCGTCGAGAAGCTGCCGCTGACGGCGACCGGCAAGCTCAGCAAGCTGCAGCTGCGCCAGCAGTTCGAGGGGCACCGGCTGCCGACGGACTAATCCGCCATCACCAGCCGCACCGCGAAAACGCCCCACATCACGTACAGCACGATTGTGCTCGCGACGAATGTCTGAAAGCGTCGCACGACTTTGTTGTGAGTCAGGTGAACATAAGCGTGCGCGGCTCGCAGCACGACGTAGCCCCACGCGCACGCAAGCAGGAACAGCGTCGTCATCCGTGTGATCGCGATGAAGCCGCACAACGCGTAGAACAGGACGGGCACTTCGAACAGGTTGCGAAAGTGATCGGCCGACTGCGTGTTCTGCAGCGTCTCGCTCATCTGCTTCGACGTCGCAACCTGCTGCGGATGGATGCGGCGCGAGCGCAGCTCGCCGAGCCGATCCGACCCCATGCGTAGCCAGACGAATCCGGTGAGGAACGCGAGCGCCGTCGGCGGCAACAGGATGCCGTACTCGAACGTCATGACGTCGCGGTCTTGACCGGGATGCCTTTGATGCGGCCGCGCCATTCCGCCGGGCCCGTCTCGTGCACCGACTCACCGCGTGCGTCGACGGCGACAGTGACAGGCATGTCCTTCACCTCGAACTCGTAGATCGCCTCCATGCCCAGGTCGCCGAAGGCTACGACGCGGCTGCCGCGGATCGCCTTGGAGACGAGGTAAGCGGCGCCGCCCACGGCCATGAGGTACGCGGCTTTGTGCTTCTTGATCGCCGCGATCGCTTCCGGACCGCGCTCCGCCTTGCCGACCATCGCGATCAGGCCGGTGCGCGCCAGCATCATCTCGGTGAACTTGTCCATGCGCGTCGCAGTGGTCGGTCCGGCGGGGCCCACTGCTTCGCCGCGCACCGGATCGACCGGCCCGACGTAGTAGATGACGCGGTTCTTGAAGTCGAGGCCGTCGGGCAGCGGCTTGCCCGAGTCCAGCAACTGCGCGAGGCGTTTGTGTGCAGCGTCGCGGCCCGTGAGCATCTTGCCGGACAGCAATAGCCGCTCACCAGGGCGCCAGCCTGCGACGTCCTCACGCGTCAGCGCATCGAGATTCACGCGGCGCGAGTCGGGCGCCGCTTCGTAGGTGAGCTTCGGCCACAGCTCGAGATCAGGCGGATCGAGTTGCGCCGGACCGGAGCCGTCGAGCGTGAAATGCACGTGACGCGTGGCCGCACAATTCGGAATGATCGCGACCGGCAGCGATGCCGCGTGCGTCGGATAGTCCTTGATCTTGACGTCCAGCACCGTCGTCAGGCCGCCGAGCCCCTGCGCGCCGATGCCGAGCGCATTCACCTTGTCGAGGATTTCCAGGCGCAGCGCCTCGATGCGGTTCTGCGGACCGCGCGCGCGCACTTCGTGGATGTCCACGGCGTCGAACAGCGATTCCTTCGCGAGCACCATCGCCTTCTCGGCGGTGCCACCGATGCCGATGCCGAGCATGCCGGGCGGGCACCAGCCCGCGCCCATCTCCGGCACGGTCTCGAGGATCCAGTCGACGATCGAGTCGGACGGATTGAGCATCGTCATGATCGCCTTGTTCTCGGAGCCGCCACCTTTGGCGGCGACCGCGATCTCGAGCTCTTCGCCGGGCACGACTTCCATGTGGATCACCGCCGGCGTGTTGTCGCGCGTGTTCTTCCGGTCGAACGCGGGGTCGGCGACGATCGACGCGCGCAGCTTGTTGTCTGGATGGTTGTAGGCGCGGCGCACGCCTTCGTTGATCATCTCCGCGAGGCCCATGCTCGCGTCCCAGCGCACGTTCATGCCGACCTTCGCGAACACGGTGACGATGCCCGTGTCCTGGCAGATCGGACGGTGACCCTGCGCGCACATGCGCGAATTCACCAGGATCTGCTTGATAGCGTCTTTCGCCGCCGGGCTGGCTTCGCGCTCGTAGGCGCCGGCCATGGCCTGGATGAAGTCGGGCGAGTGGTAATAGGAGATGTACTGAAGCGCATCGGCGACGCTTTGAATCACGTCGTCCTGCCGGATCGTAGTCATGGGGTGCCGGGTTCGCGGTGGGGGGCGAAAATATATCAGGTCAACCGCAGCACCGCCTCCAGGTACGCCTTTTCGTCCGGCGGCCGCCCGGAGCGCTGCGCTTCCCACATCGCCTCCGCCAGGCATTCGATGATCCGATGCTCCGCCTCGTGCGCGGAGCCGAGCCGCTGCGCGAGAGCCGCGAACGCCTGGCGCAGACCCGCGGGGCGATCGGTCGCGACCTGGTCGCGCACCGCGAGGTGCAGTCCCATGTGCAGGAACGGGTTCGACTGGCCGCCTTCGGGCGTGTAGTCGCGCGCGAGCAGATCGCCGCCGCGCTCCAGCGCCGCGTGATACTCGGGATGCAGCTCGATCACGTCCGCGACCTGCGCCTCCAGCGGCTCGACCGGCAGGCCGGCGCGCCGTTTGCGCCAGGCTTCGACGTACACGCGGCGCAGCTCGTCGCGCGACTGTTTATCGAAAAACGGCATGCCGCGAAGTCTAGCGCTTCCTGATTGTCAGATTGAGCTTCGGTTTCTTCTTCTTCGGCGGCGACTCGGCGCCCGTCTTCTCGCGAAACTCGCACAGCTCGAGGATCGGGCACTCGGGGCACTTCGGCTTGCGCGCGATGCAGGTGTAGCGGCCGTGCAGGATCAGCCAGTGGTGCGCGTCGTGCGCGTACTCCGGCGGCACGACCTTCAGCAGATGCTCTTCGACCTCGCGCACGTCGGTGCCGGGCGCGAGTCCCGTGCGATTCGCGACACGGAAGATGTGTGTGTCCACGGCGATAGTCGGTTGCCCGAACGCTGTGTTGAGAATCACGTTCGCGGTCTTGCGTCCGACGCCGGGCAGCGACTCGAGCTCCTCGCGTGTCTCGGGCACTTTGCCGCCGTGCTGCTCGAGCAGGATGCGGCACAACTCGAGCACGTTCTTCGCTTTGGTGTTGTAGAGCCCGATCGTCTTGATGTATTCGGACAGCCCGGAAACGCCGAGCCTGAAGATCGCCTCAGGCGTGTTCGCATGCTTGAACAGAGTTCGCGTCGCGAGGTTGACGCTCTTGTCGGTCGCCTGCGCCGAGAGCACGACGGCGACCAGCAGCTCGAACGGCGTGCTGTATTCCAGCTCGGTCTTCGGATGCGGATTGAGAGCCTTGAGGCGCGCGAAGATGGCCGAGACTTTTTTCTTGTTCATTGACGAGGACGAATGAGCCAGTTGCGGGCCGCGAGCAGCAGCCCGAACGCGATGAACGCGCCGGGCGGCAGCATCGCCAGCATGAATCCCATGTCGACGCGGAATACGCCGATCTCGCTCCAGCCGTGCAGGAGCGAGCCGCGGCCGACGAGCTCGCGCGCGATGCCCAGCGGCAGCAAGGTGATAGCGATGCCGATTGCGATCAGGACACTGCCGATGAGCGCATCGCCTGCGTTGGTGTGCCGCGCCTGCAGATGGTGGACGACGATGAGGTTGGATACGACCAGCGGCAGGAACAGGTTCAGCGCGTTTCGCATGTCGCTAAGATAGGCACTCATCAGCAGCTCGACGCAGGCGACCAGCGCCGCGACCGTCAACATCGTCGCGGCGAGAGCAGTTTCTTTCGTGAGTTGCGATCGCAGCAGCACCAGCACGACGCTCGCGAGCGGCACGACGATGAGCACTGCCGCGCCGATGCCGAGCGCGTTCGCAACGGTGTCGCTCATCGCGAGCAGCGGACAAACGGCAAGGAGTTGCGCCGTGCTGCCGAAAACCCTGGGACGCGTGCTCATTGGGAAGGCAATTCGAAGATGCGCTGGCTGTTGCGCTGATAGTAATCCAGCGCATTGCGCACCGCCTTGACGATCGCGCGCGGTGTGATGGTGGCGCCGGTGAAAGCGTCGAAGTCGCCGCCGTCGCGCCGCACGGTCCAGCGCTGCGTCGGCGGGTCCGTGAGCGAGCGGCCGCGGAAGCGGTCGAGCCAATGCACGTCGCGCGATTCGAACGCATCGCCGAGGCCCGGCGTTTCGTTGTGGCGAATGACCTGCACGCCGATCAGCCGCCCGTCCTGGCCGATGGCGACCAGCAGCTCGATCGGTCCCCGGTAACCGTCCGGCGCAATTGCGCGGATCACGGCTGCCACCGGCGCGCCGCCGCGTCGCGCCCGGTAGATCCGGACTGGCTGCGCGGAGCCGAGCAGATCCGGCGAGGTGACTGCGATCGAGTCCGCGAGCAGGTCGTTGTCATGCATCCCAGGCGGTACCAGCGCGTCGAGCCGCTGCGTGATCCACGCTTGTTCGTTGTGGACGATGCGGTCACGCGTGACGCCGGCGACGACTGCGATGATTGCAGTCAACACGGCGGCGAGCAGCACCAGCACAACCACCGGCTTCGCAGTCTCAGCGCGCATGCCCGTAGATCCGCGGAATCGTGTAGCGGTCGATGAGCGGCACCGCGAGATTCATGATCAGCACCGCGAACGCGACGCCGTCCGGATAGCCGCCCCAGGTACGGATCACGTACGTGAGCACGCCGATGCCCGCGCCGTAGATCAGGCGACCGCGATCGCTGGTCGCCGCCGAAACCGGATCGGTTGCGATGAAGAATGCGCCGAGCAGACTGGCGCCGGTCGTCAGGTGAAACAGCGGCCCGGCGTATGCGCCCGGGTCGGCTGCCGACATGACGGATGCGCACACGAACAGCGCACCGAGCATCGCGACCGGAATCTGCCAGCGGATGATGCGCATCGCGAGCAGCCAGCCGCCGCCCGCCAGCGTCGCGAGGTTGATCCAGTCCCAGCCCTTGCCGCCGAACGTGCTGAACAGTGCGCGCGCGTGTGCCTCGCCCATCGTCATGCCGAGCGCGAGATCGGTGCGCAGCGCATCGAGCGGCGTCGGCGAAGTGATCGCGTCCCAGGTGAAGCGCGCCGGCGGCGAGCCGGTGAGGATCGTCGTCAGCGTCTCGACGAACGACAGGTCCGCGGGCTCCATGCCGGCAACGTTCGGCGGCAGCCACTGCAGCAGCCGCGCCGGAAACGAAACGAGCAGCACGGCGTAACCGACCATCGCGGGGTTGAACGGGTTCGCGCCGAGGCCGCCAAACAGATGCTTCGCGAGCAGAATCGCAAACGCGACACCGCTGACGATGAGCCACCAGGGCGCGAGTGGTGGCAGGCACAGCGCGAGCAGCACCGCTGTGATGATCGCGCTGCCGTCGAGCAGAAACGGTGGCAACGGTTTGCCGCGCAGACGCAGCGCCGCAGCTTCGCAGAGCAGCGCCGTCGCGACACCGAGAACCATCTGAACCAGCAGCCCCGGCCCGAAAAAGACGACGTGCAAGACAACGGTCGGGACGAGTGCGTACAGCACTTGCCGCATGACGCGACCGACGCTGCTCGGTGCGACTACGTGCGGAGCCGGTGCGGTGGCGAATGGTGTGCTCACGACTTCTTCGCAAGCTCCTGGCGTTTCTTGGCGAGCACCGCTTCGCGCTCGCGTTCGATGCGTTCGAGGCGCGCCGTTCGCGCATCGAAGCGGGTGCGGGCCGCGTCGGCGCTGGTACGGGCGGTCAGTCTCTCGAGCAAAGCAGGCTTCATATCACGAAAGCGCTCGGCCAGCGGGATCTGGCTCGGACACACGTAGTCGCAGCAGCCGCACTCGATGCAGTCCATCAGGCCGTAAGTGTCCAATGCCGGGAAATCACGCGCCATCGTGTACCAATGCAATTGCTGCGGCAGCAGGAACGCGGGACACGCCTCGGAACAGTTGCCGCAGCGAATGCACGGCATCTCTGGCCCGCGCGGCTGCAGATCCAGCGCCGACGCGGCGACGATGCAGTTGGTCGCCTTGATGACCGGCAGGTCGTCGTGCGGCAACGCGTGGCCCATCATCGAGCCGCCCATGATGAGTCGCGACATGCGTTGCGTGTAGCCGCCGCAGTCGTGAATCAGCGCGGCCACGGACGTGCCCAGCGGCACATCGAGATTGCGCTGTTCGAGGACGCCGTCGCCGGTCACGGTGACGATCCGGCTCGTCAACGGCTGAGCGTCGCGGATCCATTGAGCGACCGCAGCCGCAGTCGCGACGTTCAGGCAGACGGTGCCCACGTCCGCCGGCAGCCCGCCGGCCGGGACTTCCACGCCGAAGACGGTGCTGATGAGCTGCCGCTCGCCGCCGGCCGGATAGAGAGTCGCGACCAATCGTAGCTGAATCCGCTCGTCGTGCGCCTCGGCGATCGCAGCGCGCAGCGACGCGACCGGTTCCGGCGTGTCGTCCTCGATCGCGATCACACACGCTTGCGCTGCGAGAGCGTGCAGCAGAACTCGCGCGCCGAAGACGATATCGCTCGCTCGCTCACGCATCAGCATGTCGTCACAGCTGATGTAAGGCTCGCACTCAGCGCCGTTGAGCAACAGACGCAAGCCGCTCGCGCCCGTCGCGCTGCTCAGCTTCGTGGCAGTCGGAAACACCGCGCCGCCGAGCCCGACGATTCCGCCGCGGCCGATGGCCTCGCGGAGTTGCTCGGGCGACAGCTGATCGAAAGCCGGCGATGACGCTGCAGCGTACCGCTCGTCACGCCGGTCGTTCGCGACGACGATGCTGAGCGACGGCGCACCCATGCGATGCGGCGCCGGGCGCGGCTCGATTGCCGCGATAGTCCCGGATGCAGGCGAATGCAGCCATGCGCTGATTTCGCCGCCAGGCTCGGCTAGCGGCTGGCCGCGCAGCACGCGCTCGCCGGGTTTCACCATCGGCTTCGCCGCGGCGCCGGCGTGCTGATCGAGAGGTAGCACCAGAGACTCGACAGCGGAGGCGGGCCGCAGCGCGTGCCCGGTCGAGCGCTCCTTGTGAGCGTTCAGCCGCAAGCCACGTACGCGGGAGGTTGCCATCGCTCAGGACTGTGCCGGCCGCATGTCGATGCAGTCGACGGGACAGGGCGGGATGCACAACTCGCATCCCGTGCACTGCGCGGCGATGACGGTGTGCATGAATTTGGACGCGCCGACGATGGCGTCGACCGGACACGCCTGGATGCATTTCACACAGCCGATGCACGCTCCCTCGTCGATCACAGCGACCAGTTGTTGCGTCGGCACGTTGCCGAACCGCGGATCGACCGGCCGGGGCTCGCGTCCGAGCAGGTTGGCCAGTGCCGCAGCGGTGGCATGACCGCCGGGCGGGCACTGGTTGATGTCGGCTTCGCCGTTGGCGAGCGCGGTGGCGTAAGGACGGCAGCCGGTGAACGTGCAGCGGCCGCATTGCGTCTGCGGCAGCAGCGCATCGATCTTGTCGACGAGCCGGCACCGGTCGCGCTCCGAACGGCGCGCAGCGAGCGCCGCGGCCACGCCGGCCGCGGCGGCCAGTCCAACCATGGTCAGCACCGCCGGCAGCATCGCTTATTCCTGGATCAGCCTGCTGAAGCCCATGAACGCCAGCGCCATGATACCGGCCGTGATCAGCGCGAGCGGAGCTTCGCGAAACACTGCCGGGACGTCGGCCTGTTGCAGCCTTTCATATAGGGCTGCGAACGCGAGCAGGAGCAGCGCGAGCGCTACGGCGGCGCCGACGGCCAGGAGCACCGCCGTGCCGAAGTTCGCTCCGCGCGTGTCGGTGATCAGCGCGATGCCGAGCAGCGCCGTGTTCGTAGTCATGACGAGCGCGAAGCCGGGCTGCTGCGTCAGCAGCGTGCCGCGCCGCCGCAGCAGCAGTTCTACCAGCGGCACAATGATCAGCACGACGGCGACCAACGCAGGAGTGCGCAGATATTCCAGGTGCCACGGGCCGAGCACCAGCCTCATGAGCAGCCAGCCGAGCAGGGCCACCGCGGGCACCGCCGCCAGGCAAAGAATCGCGATGACGCGGGCGCCGCCGAAGACATCGGTCGGCGCGACGAAAGGGCGCCACTGCGGCATGTGCGCCAGCACCACGGTCGTGACGAGCACGCTGCTGAGAAGCACCAGGAGCAGAGCGGCCATGGCTCGCTACTTCACTTTCATCCCCGCCGTCGCGCCGCTGTCCGGCGCCAGCAGGAAGATGTCCTTCCCGCCCGGTCCGGCCGCGAGCACCATGCCTTCGGACACACCGAAGCGCATCTTGCGCGGCTTCAGGTTCGCGAGCACCAGCGTCATGCGTCCCGGCAATTGCTCGGGCGCATAGGCGGAGCGAATGCCGGCGAACACTGTGCGCTGCCCCTCGCCGAGATCGAGCGTGAGCTTCAACAGCTTGTCGGCGCCTTCCACGACTTCAGCGGCGACGATCTTTGCGATGCGCAAGTCGAGCTTCGCGAAGTCTTCGACCGTCACTTCGCCGTTGCCCTGCGTTGCAGGCGCGGCAGCCGGCGTCGGGGCCGCGGGTTGCGTTGCAGGCTGATCGAGACCGAGCAGCGCGTCGAGCTGCTTCGCTTCGGCGCGCGTCATCAGGTGTTCGTAGGACGCAATTTCGTGCCCGACCGGCAGCGCGCCGTGCTGGCCCCACTGCATCTGCGCATCCGTCAAGCGCAGCAGCGCCTGGACCTTGCGCGCCGTTTCCGGAAGCACCGGCCGCAGCAGCACGGTCAGGTACCAGAAGAAGTTCAGACTGGTGGAGCACACCGCATGCAGCCGCTGTTGCTCGCTTTCGATCTTCGCGAGCTCCCACGGCTTGTTCGCGTCGATGTACTGGTTCACGCGGTCGAGCAGCACGCCGATTTCGCGCATCGCCTTGCCAAACTCGCGCTCGACATAGAGCGAACCGATCTGCGACCAGCTCTGCCGCTGAAAATCGTTGATGAGACTCTGTGCGCCCGGATCCAGCGCAGCGAGACGGCCGCCGAACCGCTTGCTGATGAAGCCGGCCGTGCGGCTGGCGATGTTGACGTACTTGCCGACCAGGTCGCTGTTGACGCGCGCCACGAAATCTTCGGGGTTGAAGTCGATGTCTTCGACGTTCGCGTTCAGCTTGGCGGCGATGTAGTAGCGCAGCCATTCCGGATTCAGCCCGAGCTCGAGGTAGCGCAGCGGGCTGATGCCCGTGCCGCGCGACTTGGACATCTTCAGGCTGTTCAGCGTGATGAAGCCGTGCACGTACACGTGGTCGGGGACCTTGCGCTTCGCGAAGTGCAGCATCGCCGGCCAGAACAGCGTGTGAAAGTAAATGATGTCCTTGCCGATGAAGTGGATCTGCTCGACGTCCGGCGAAGCCAGGAACTCATCGAAGCTGCGCTGCTCGCCTTGCGCGCGCGCCTTGCCGCTGTCGAAGTAGTTTTTCAGCGAAGCGAGGTACCCGATCGGCGCGTCCAGCCAGACGTAGAAGAACTTGCCGGGCGCATCCGGAATCGGGATGCCGAAGTAGGGCGCGTCGCGCGAGATGTCCCAGTCGCTGAGTGCCTGGTCGCCCGTGCCGCCGAGCCATTCGCGAGCCTTGTTCGCCACCGACGATTGCAGACGCCCGGGCGTGTCCAGCCAACCCTTCATGAATTCGATGCACTTCGGATCGGACAGCCGGAAGAAGTAGTGGTCGGAGGACTTGCGCACCGGCGCCACGCCGGTGAGCGTCGAGTACGGGTCGATCAGGTCGGTCGGCGCATAGACGGAGCTGCAGTTCTCGCAGGCGTCGCCGTACTGGTCCTTCGTATGGCACACCGGGCACTCGCCCTTGATGTAGCGGTCCGGCAAAAACATCTGCTTGACCGGATCGTAGAACTGCTCGACCGGCTTGACGTAGATCAGCCCCGCGTCCTGGAGCCTGCGATAGATCTGGGTCGAGAGCTCGAAGTTCTCCGGCGAGTGCGTCGAGTGCCAGTGATCGAAGCTGATGTGGAAGCCGTTGAGATAGCGCGGACGGTCCGCGGCGATCCGCCGCACCAGCTCCTCGGGAGTGATGCCCTCGGCTTCGGCCTTCAGCATGATCGGCGCGCCGTGCGTGTCGTCGGCGCCGACGAAGTGCACCGCGCGGCCCTGCATGCGCTGGAACCGCACCCAGATGTCGGCCTGGATGTACTCCATGATGTGGCCGATATGGAACGGGCCGTTGGCGAACGGCAGGGCGGTCGTAATGAAGAGCGGACGCGGGGAAGTCATGGACGGATGATAGCGGAGTCTTCGCTATCCGCTATCCGCCATCCGCGGCTAGCCGTTGTCTTTGACGGGCTCGAACTTGGCCTTGTTGATGGCCTTCTTGTAGGCGTCCTTGCCCGTGATCAGGGCCTTGTCGAGCAGCTCCTGGATCGCCGAGTCCATGACGCGCATGCCGTGCACGGCGCCGCTTTGCATCGTGTTCTCCAGCTGGTCGAGCTTGCCCTGGCGGATCAGGTTCGCGACCGCCGGTGTGTTCACCATGATCTCGAGTGCGGCGACGCGGCCGGGCTTGCCGGCGCGCGGAATCAACTGCTGCGAGACCACGCCGCGCAGCGACGTCGAAAGCATCGCGCGCACGTGTTGCTGCTTGTCGGCCGGGAACGCGTTGACCATGCGGTCGACGGTCGGCGCCGCGCCGTTCGTATGCAGCGTGCCCATCACGAGAATGCCCATCTCTGCCGCCGTGACCGCGGCGCTCATGGTCTCGTAATCACGCAACTCGCCGACCAGGATCACGTCCGGGTCTTCGCGCAGAGCCGACAGGAGCGCTTCGTAGAACGACGGCGCGTGCGTGCCGATCTCGCGCTGGCTGATCAGGCACTGCTTGCGCGGATGCACGAACTCGATCGGGTCCTCGATCGTGAGGATGTGGCCCTTCAGGCGCGAGTTCATGTCGTCGATCATCGCCGCCAGCGTCGTCGACTTGCCGGAGCCGGTCTTGCCGGTGACGAGGATCAGGCCGTTGTTGACCTTGCAGAGGTTGCGTACGGCGTCCGGCATGTTGAGCTGGTCGAGCGTCAGCGCCTTGGACGGAATCGCGCGGCAGACGCAGCCGATGCCGTACAGGTGGCGCATGACGTTGACCCGGAAGCGCGAGACGCCGGGGATGATGTAGGCGAAATCCGCGCCGTGCTTTTCTTCGAGACGCTGCTGCGCGGCGCGCGGCATGATTTCCCGCAGGCACTCCTCGACGAACTGCGGCGTGAGGATGTCCGGGCGCAGCGGCTGCAACTCGCCGTAGAGGCGAATGCGCGGCGGGTCGCCGGCGATGAAGTGCAGGTCCGAGCCGTTGCGGCTCAGCACTTCCTTCAGGAACTCGTCGATGCGCCGCGGAACGTACTGGCTGGCGGTGGTGCTGGAGACGGGTTCGGTGCTGCTCATGACTCGTTGCGATCAGGTCAGCCGGGTGCCAGGTCGAATTTCGGCAGGACGCTGGTGTCCGTCACGAACTTCGAGAACAGGCGTTTGTCGCTCGCGTACACGTACGCATCATCGGGGTCGATTTCCTTCGCCTGCACGTTCGCCAGCAGCGCCTGGTCGAGCATCTGCATGCCGAGGTCCTTGCCGGTCTGCAGCTGGGTCGGAATCTGGTGGGTCTGGTCGGTCATGATCAGCTTGCCGATCGCGCGCGTCAGCACCATGACCTCGCAGATTGCCTTGCGGCCGCGCTGATCCGCGGTCTTCACCAGCACCTGCGTGATCACGGCGATCAGGCTCTGCGACAGGAAGCTCTTGGTCTGCTCGCGCTCGTCCGCCGGCAGCGCGTCGACGACGCGGTCGATGGTCTTCACCGCGCCGGTCGTGTGCAGGGTGCCAAGCACGAGGTGACCGGTTTCGGCGGCCGTCATCGCCCAGCGGATCGTATCCGCGTCGCGCAACTCGCCGACCAGGATCACGTCCGGATCCTCGCGCATCGCCGCGCGCACGCCCTCGGAGAACGTCGGCAGATGCGTGTTGAGCTCGCGCTGGATGATCTGGCTCTGCTTCGACTTGTGCACGAACTCGATCGGATCTTCGAGGCTGACGATGTTCACCCGGCGCGTCGCGTTCAGGTGATCGATCATCG
>DATEKT010000197.1:0-30730 GCA_035277305.1 Steroidobacteraceae bacterium
ATGGAATACCACGACCACATCTTCAAGATCTTCCAGCGCCTGCATCGCGACGATCAGTATCCCGGCACTGGCATCGGGCTCGCGCTGGTGCGCAAGGCGGTCGAACGGATCGGCGGGCGGGTGTGGGCGCAGAGTCGGCCGGGCGAAGGCGCGACGTTCAGTATTCAGTTGCCGAAGTCTGCGATGGTGTAGTCGCAGGCGGCTTGGTCGGCGTCCGCCATGCGTGCGCGACGCGTTCCGAGAACTGATAGCGATCCAGCACCCAGACGAGCGTCAGGCAGCCGAAGAGCGCCAGGACGGCGCCAGTGGAGAACGCGATCGCGTAGCCGAATGCATCCGCAAGTGCTCCGCCGCACAGGTTCGCAATCATCCCCACGACGATCACGACGCACGCGAGCAGCGTGTAGTCGGTTCCTGCGTGCTCTGGATCGGAAGCGTCCATCATCAGTGCGAACAGTGCGACCGTGGCCATCGTGCCCAGCACACCCTCGGCGATCGTTGCGACCCACAGCAAGCCGATGCCGCCGAAGCCCAGCGCGGCTATGACGTAGAGCATGAACGATGCAACTTGTCCGACGCCGCTGATGAGCACTGCATTGCGCCGGCTCGTGCTGAACGCGAGCCATCCGCCCGCGAGTGCGCCGGCGATGCTCATCGCATTGCCGATCCAACCCTTGAGCAGCGAGATGCCGCCGAGGCCGAGTCCACGGTCGGTCAGGAACGGCACGAGTAACGTCGTCAGCAGCTGATCGCCGAAGCGGTAGCAGAAAATCAGCGCGGCGAGCAGCAGGATGCCTCGCGTCAGAAATCGTCGCAGCCAGCCGAACGACAGCTGTACGGTGCTCTGCCGCACTGCTCTGGCGTCGTCCTGCGGCTCCCGCAACAGCAGCACGGGGACGATGGTGAATGCGAGCAGCGCCGTCATGCCCACGAATGCAAACGACCAATCCGTCAGCGTGAGGATCTTGAGCAACAGACCGCCGCCGAACATCATCCCGACTCGATACGCACCCACCTGGATGCCGTTGGCGATGCCGAGTTCGCGTGCATCCAGCATGCGCACCGCAAGACCGTCCGTGGCGATGTCCTGTGTGGCTGCGATCATGTTGAACACGAAGGCTGCAGCAAATAGCAGCACGTAGTTGCCTTCGAGCTGCAGTTGCGAGATCACTGCCGCAACCGCGACCCCTGACAGTTGCAATGTCAGCAACCAACCGCGGCGCGTGCCGCGGTGATCGACGAAGGGCGCCCACAAGAACTTCAGCAGCCAAGGCAGCGTGAGCAGGATGCCTGCGGCGCTGATCGTCTTCAGCGACTGCCCGTTCTGCCGCAGCATCGCCGGCACGACGATCGTGAAGAACCCGAACGGCAACCCCTGCGCAAAATAAAGCGCAATCAGCAGCGCGATCTTCTGCGCGCGGGACATTCGTTCAGTCGCTGACCTGCACCAGCAGCTTGCCGAAGTTGCTGCCCTTGAACAGCCCCATGAACGCCTGCGGCGCGTTCTCCAGGCCGCGCGTGATGTCTTCGCGGTACTTCATCTTGCCGGCCTGCAGCCACTGGCTCATGTCGGTGACGAACGCCGGGAAGCGGTTGTAGTAGCTCGAGATGATGAAGCCCTGCACCTTGATCTGGCGGATCAGCAGCATGCCCAGCAACTGCGAGCTGCGGTCCGGGCCCGGCTGCGGCCCGGTAGCGTTGTACTGCGCGATCAGGCCACACAATGGCACGCGCGCGTGCACGTTGAGCAGCGGCAGGACCGCATCCCATACCGCGCCGCCGACGTTCTCGAAATACACATCGATGCCCTTCGGACACGCGTCCTTCAGCAGGCTCGCCATGTTCGAATCGCGGTGATCGATGCAGGCGTCGAAGCCCAGCTCCTTCACCGCGTAGTCGCACTTCTCTTTGCCGCCTGCGATGCCGACGGCGCGCAGTCCCTTGATCTTCGCGATCTGCCCGACGACCGAGCCGACCGCACCGGTCGCTGCCGCGACGACCAGCGTCTCACCTTCCTTGGGCTGGCCGATGTCGAGCGTGCCGACGTACGCAGTGATGCCCGGCATGCCGAGCACGCCGAGCGCATACGAAGGCCGCGGAATGCGCGCATCCAGCTTGTTGAGGCCCGAGCCGTTCGAGACCTGGTACTCCTGCCACCCGCTGTACGACAACACCATGTCGCCTTCTTTGAACTGCGGATTGCGGCTCGCGACGACGCGCGATACGGTGCCGCCGACCATGACTTCGTTGAGGCCGGTCGCGGCCGCGTACGACGGCCCTTCGCTCATGCGGCTGCGCATGTAGGGGTCGAGCGAGAGGAACACCGTCTGCATCAGGAGCTCGCCGTCCTTCAGAGCCGGGATCGGTGCTTCTTCGAGGCGGAAGTCGGCGGGTGTCGGCTCGCCCTGCGGGCGGTTGGCGAGCACGATGCGGCGGTTCTTCTTCGGCGTGGCGCCGTGCGCGTAACCGGCGATCAGCGTTGCACCCACTGCCAGCGAGCCGGTCGCGATGAAGTCTCTTCGCGTTTGCATGTCGGTCCCCCTGATTGTTGTGGGGGCGACTCTATCACCGCCGGCTATTGAGCTGTCCAGCCGCCGTCGAGGGTGATGCACTGGCCGGTGATGTTGCGCGCAGGCGGGCTCAGCAGGAAGTCGACCGTGCCGGCCAGCTCGTCGAGTCCGATGAACTGCCGCTTCGGCATCGGCTCGAGCATGATCTCCTCGATCACCTGCTCGCGCGTCAGCTGGTGGCGGGCAGCCAGCGCTCCGATCTGCGAATCCACCAGCGGCGTCTTCACGTAGCTGGGGCACACGGTGTTGATCGTGATGTCGACCTCGCGCGTCTCGAGCGCGACCGTCTTGCTGAAACCGACCAGGCCGTGCTTCGCCGCGACGTATGCGCTCTTGTACGGCGAAGCGACCAGCGAATGAATCGAGCCGATGTTGACGATGCGGCCGAAGCCTTTGCGTCGCATCGATGGCAGCGTCGCGCGCGTCAGCAGCGCTGCTCCAGTGAGCATCACCGCAATCAGCTGCTGCCATTTCTCCGGCGGAAAATCTTCGATCGGTGCGACGTACTGCAGTCCCGCATTGTTGATCAGCACGTCCGGCGGATCGTCGGCGACGCGCGCCAGCGCGTGTTCGATCTGCGCAGGGTCCGCGACATCGAACGCGAGCTTGCGAATCGGCCCCGCGATCTCCAGCGGCTGCAGATCGCACGCGATCACGCGATGGCCGAGCGCGGCGAAGTGCTGCGTCAGCGCGAACCCGATGCCGCTCGCAGCGCCGGTGATGAGAATGCTGTAGCTCAATATCGGTACGTGGCGCTCACCGCGACGGTGCGCGGCGGGGCGTAGAAGCCGATCTGGCTGACGTTGGCGCCACCGAAGTCGTAGCCGGCGACGCGGTATTCCTCATCGAGCACGTTCTTGCCTTCGAGCGCGAACCTCCAGGCCTGGCTCGCCGTCGTGTACGAGACGCCGACGTCGAGCACGTCGTAGGCATCCTGGTCCGCGATGCTCGCAGTCGTGTTCGCAACCTTGGTCTTGCCGCGGTACTGATAACCCAGGTGCGCAGCGAGATCGCCGGCGCCCAGCTCCCAGCGATACGTGGCGCCGAGGAACGTCGTCCAGTCAGGCGAGTTGATCGGTGCGTTGAGCGAGCTGATGTCGCGGCGGCAGTCAGGGGCTGCCGGTACGCAACCGACGAAGAACTCCTCGAACTTCGCGTCCAGGTAGCCGACGTTGAGCACCATCGTCAGCGCCGGCACCGGCCGCCAGATCGACTCGAGCTCGACGCCCTGGTTGAGCTGCTTGCCGGCATTGAGCACCGCCGTGGCGTTGGTCGGATTGCCATTGACGTTGACGAACTGCTGACTCGGAATCTGCACGTCGTGGTACGGCATGTAGAACACGGCGAGGTTCAGCTGCAGCGTGTCGTCGAGCCAGTTCGACTTCATGCCGATCTCGAAGTTGTCGGCCGTCTCGGAGTCGTAGCCCGCGGTCGTGTTCGGGTTCGCGGCCTGGTTGCCGCGCATGTCGAAGCCGCCGCTCTTGAAGCCTGCGCTGTAGCCCGCGTAGGTCATGACGTTGTCGTTCAGGCGATAGTCCACGCCGAGTCGCGGCGAGACATCCGAGAACGTGCGCTTGGCGGTGTAGTCGCTCTGGATTGCGACGAGCAGGAAACCGGCCGGCACGTTGTTCTCATCGAACAGCGTCTGATCGGCCGGCAACCGGCCGAGGTACTGCGCGACGAACACCGTTGCTTCCTTCTCATCCTGGTTCCAGCGCGCGCCGACGTTGAGGTTCAACCGGTCGGTCAGCGTCCAGGTCGTGTCGGCATAGACAGCGATGCTCTGCGTGTCGACGCTGCCCTTGGTCAGCGACGTGAGGTTGAGCGCGCCGAGCGAAGCATCGAATGCACCCCGCGCCGTGCCATCGAAATAGAACACGCCCGCCACGCCTTTGACCCTGTCGCTCGTGTAGGTCAGCTGCGCTTCGCCCGTGGTCTGGTCGTCGCTGTACTGCGCCGGTACCTGGAAGAGGTTGGCGTTCAGCTCGTCGAAATCGATGAACTGCCGGCCGTCGCCTTCGCGATAGGCGCCGACGAGCTTGAGGTCGAGCGCGTCCGTCAGCCCTTGCGTGTACGTTGCGGAGAGCCCCTTGCTGATGAACCGATCCTTGTCGACCGGCATGTCGGTGCGCTGATCGTAGCGATCGCCGAGCATCGGGCCGCCGGTGGGGTTCAGGCGCCGGCCGCCGGCGGCGTTCGAGTTGTCCTGGATCGTGTCCGCGAGCACGCGCAGCTTCGAGCTGTCCCCCCACACGAACGTCGCGTTGGCGCGCGCCGCGAGCACGTCTTTGTCCGAGACGTCCTGGCCGACATGATTGAACGCGCGAGGATTGCCGTCGTCGACGAGCTCGCCGTAGCCGTCGCGCTGCAAGTACGCGACCGCTGCGCCGAGGTACACGTGGTCGGCCACCACCGGCAGGGAGCCGCCGACCTTGATGTCGCGCTGGTTGTAGCTGCCGCCGGTCGCCGTGATGTTGAGATCCGGATCTTCGGTCGCGATGTCGCGAGTCACGTACTTGATCGCGCCCGCGATCGTGTTCTTGCCGTACAGGGTGCCTTGCGGGCCGCGCAGCACCTCGATGCGATCGACATCGTAGACATCGAGCAGAGCGCCTTGCGGGCGTGCGATGTACACATCGTCGAGATAGATGCCGACGCCGGGCTCGAAGCCCCACAGCGGGTCGTTCTGACCGATGCCGCGGATGTACGCGTTGATCGTGCTCGTCGTCGCGCGGCCCGCGTTCACCTTGATGTTCGGCACGTACGCGGTCATGTCCTCGAGCGTGCGGACGTTCTGTTCCTGGAGCTGATCGGCGGTGAGCGCCGTGATTGCGACCGGGACGTCCTGCAGGCTCTCCTCGCGACGCCGCGCGGTCACGGTCACCTGCTCGATCGTGCCCGCCTGTGCGCCCGGCTCGGCAGCCACGGCCGGCCCGGACACTGGTAGGCTGCACGCCGCGGCGGCGGCGAGGGCAAGGCGGATGGCGGCGCGGCAAGCATGACTGGACATGGCGGAACCCCCTGGAGAGCGCCGGCGAACGTGGCCGGAGCGTTTATTCATCGGTTGATGATTAAACCGAGCTTGCCTCGGCGGCCTGCGGCTGTCAAATATTCATCAATCAGTGAAATTGTCTGGACCCGATCATGGCAGTGAAACGCGCCGTCAAACCCAAGCCCCTCAAGCCCAAGCCCGTGAGACATCAGGCGCGCCGTGGCCGGCCGATGAAGAGCGACGCCGCGCCCGACATGCGCGAGCGCATTCTCGACGCCGCGGAGGATCACTTTTCGCGTCACGGCTTCTGGGGCGTGACGATCCGTGAAGTGGCGCAGGACGCGAAGGTCGACACGGCATTGCTGCACTACTACTTCGACACCAAGCGCGGACTGTTCGATGCCGTGTTCGCGCGCCGCGCCGAAATCATCAATCGCGAGCGCATCGATTCGATCGACCTCTACGAGCGCGAAGCCGGCAGCGCGATCACCGCGGAAGGCGTGATCAATGCGTTCCTGCAACCGATTCTCGAGCGTGCGGCGCAGGGCGACCAGCGCTGGCACAACTACTTCGCGCTGATCGCGCAGGTCAACAACACGCCGGCGTGGGGCGGCGAGACGATGGCGCGCACGTTCGATCCCGTGATTCATCGCCTGGTGCGGGCGCTGCGTAAGGCACTGCCGGAGGCGGCGGAAGAGGATCTGTACTGGAGCTATCACTTCCTGTCGGGTGCGCTCACGCTGTCGCTGTCGCAGACCGGCCGTATCGATCGCTTGTCGAACGGGCTGTGCAAGTCCAGCGACTTCGAGTCGATCGCCCACCGCATGGCGCCCTTCATCGCGAGCGGCTTCGAGCGTCTGTGCAAGGCGGCGGACGTGCGCTCATGAGCTGGTTCGTCGAAGGTCTGACCTACGTCCTGAGCACCGTCGGGGCGCTGCTGCCGATCGTCAATCCGCTCTCCGCCGTCGGCCTGGTGATGAGCATCACCGCGGATCTGACCGAGCAGGAGCGCAAGGAGCAGATCGGGCGCGCCTGCATCTACATGTTCTGCATCCTCGCCGCGTTCCTGGTGGCGGGCGGCCTGATCATGAACTTCTTCGGCATCTCCATTCCGGGGCTGCGCATCGCCGGCGGCATGATCGTCAGCTATCTGGGCTTCCGCATGCTGTTCCCGGAATCGGCGGCGATTTCCGGCCAGGAGCGTGCGGAGGCGCGAGCGAAGGCCGACGTTTCGTTCACGCCGCTTGCGATGCCGAGCTTGTCGGGTCCGGGCTCGATCGCCGTCGTCATCGGCATGTCGACGACCGTGCAAATGAGTCAGCACATCGTCGTGGGGTACGTGCTGGTCGCGATCGGCATCGCGATCACGGCGCTCATCTCCTACATCGTGCTGCGCGCAGCGACACGGCTGGACAAGGTGCTCGGCGCAACCGGCATGAACGCGATGGCGCGCATCATGGGCTTCCTGCTCATCTGCATCGGCATCCAGTTCGTGATCAACGGCGTGACGGGCGTCGTCGGGCAGATGAAGTAGACCGTCAGCGCGGCGCCTCGACCGTCGCAACTCTTTCAGAGACGTCGGCAACGAGCTTCGCGGCATCTCCCGTACAGGAGTCAGCGTTGTTGGCGTAGACAACGAATCGCTTGCCGCTCGACACAGCATCGATCAAGAGCCACGAACCGTCCTGTGTTCCGCAATCGATGGCGAAATCGGCGAGTGCCGACAGCCGCGGCAGATCGGCGAGCGCTCGTGTGCGCATGACGAGCGGCGCATAGCTCCTGCATAGAGCGCCCTCGGGATCCATCGACTTGCGCGGGTAGTCGACCCTGCAGACCTTTGCATCCTTGCGCGTCAGAACGTAGCCGGTGGTTGCAATCCCATTGCTGCGCACATCGAAGGTCGCCCAGGTCACCCACAAGCGCAGCTCATCCGCTGCACCATCGCTCAAGGACGTCAGTTTTGCAGCTCGCGCGTGCTTGTCAGCGCGCGTTCGACCCAGGCGAGCCTGGTCCGCCGTCATTTTGCCGGCGTGTGTCTGGTTGAGATCGGCAATGTAAACCGGATCGGACGTCTGCGCCGCCGCGACTGCAGTCAGCAGAGCAAGGGTCAGTATCAGCGAAGCCTTCACTTCAACACCGGCTTGTTGATCGTCGTCACAGCGCGGCCCTTCAGCTCGACGCTGCCGCCGAGAAATCCCGACGAGCCGATCTCCATCGCATAGAGCAGCACGCGCGTATCGCCATCCTGGCGCATCGACGTCGGTGCGCCGAGCACGCCGATGACCTCGAGCTCGCTCATTCCGATGCGCACGCGATCCCAGCGACTCGCCTCGAGCCACGCTGTCGAGCTTGCAGCCGCCGGTGCGTTGGGGGAGCGCGCGGATGAGCCGCGATCGCCTGCGCGGGATTGCTGGTTGCGCAACTCGTCGAGCTGTCGCGTCAGCGTCTGGACCTCCCGCTCCAGGTTGCGAACATCCTGTTCGACCTTCATCAGGCGGTACGTATCGTCGTCAGCCGCCACGGCGCTGAACGACAGCAGTACCCCGAGCAATGCTGAAAACGGGTAGCGCATGGCGGCAGCATACATCGCTACAATCCGCCGATGCCGAATCCAAGCAACACCGGCTACGAAATCGTCCGCGGCATCGGCCGCTGGGACCTGGTCGCGCTGATGGTCAACATCACCATCGGGTCCGGCATTCTCGGCCTGCCGGCGAAGCTGTTCGCCCTCACTGGGGTGTATAGCGTCGTCGTACTCGTGCTGTGCGCTGTGCTGCTCGCAATCGTTGCGATCTGCTTTGCCGAAGTTGGCAGCCGCTTTACCCACACGGGCGGTCCTTACCTCTTTACACGCACGGCGTTCGGCACGACGCCGGGCTTCATCGTCGGCTGGCTCTACTGGGTCTCGCGCGTGCTCACGTTCGCGACGATCTGCAATTTGCTCGTCGTGTATGTCGCGCGCGTGGTGCCCGCGCTGCAAGGGCCCGGGCCACGCATCCTGATCGTGTCGCTCGTCGTGCTCGGCATTTTGCTCGTGAACCTGTTCGGTATCCGGCAGGCGACGATCGTCAGCAACGGCCTGACCTTGCTGAAGGTGTCGCTGCTGCTCGTCTTCGGCGTGGTCGGCGTTCTCGCCCTGAATGCCTGGCCCGACGCGCCGGCCGCATTGCCGCCGTCCAAAGATTTCAGCGACGCGATGCTGCTCGGCATCTTTGCGTTCGTCGGCTTCGAGGCGGCGCTGGTGAGCGCCGGCGAAACCCGCAATCCGCGCCGCGACGTGCCCTTCTCGGTCGCGATGTCGCTGCTGATCGTGCTCGTCCTCTACGCGGGCGTGCAGATCGTGTGCATCGGCGCGGTGCCGAATCTGGCTGCCAGCACGGCGCCGTTTGCCGATGCAGCGGTCGTACTCTGGGGCCCTCTGGGCGAAACAGTGATCGCCGTCGGCGCGATCGTCATCATGCTCGGCTCGCTCAACAGCGGATTCCTTGCAACCTCGCGCTTGCCGTTCGCGTTCGCCGAGCAAGGCGACGTGCCGGCCGTGCTCGCGCGCATCCATCCGCGATTCCGCACGCCGCACATCGCGATTTTTGCGAGCGCGGCACTGGTGTGGCTAGCTACCGTCGCCAGCTCGTTTCTCTCGGCGATCACGCTTGCGACCAGCACGCGCATGGTCGTTTACATCGCCGGCTGCATCGCGTTGATCGCGCTGCGCAGGCGCTCGGATGTGCAGTCCGCCGGATTCGTCGCGCCGTTCGGTCCTGCAATCGCTGTGATCGCGAGCGTCCTGTCTTTCGCACTGCTCGCGAACGCGTCGAGTCGAGAGTTGCTTCAGTTGGGGATCGCGGCAGTCGTCGGCGTCGTCATCCTCGCCAGCGTGCGCGCGCTGTCAAAGCGGCAGTAACACGTTTGCCGATCGGCATCACTGCGGCGGAAACTCCGGAAAGCGCGGCAGTTCGTCCGCGATCTTCAGCCACGGCAGCCGCTTCGAATCCCAGTAGTGCAGCGTCGGCGGCAACGACTCCGGCGTGTCGAAGCTGCCGACCGTCAGATCGATCAGGCCGGGCAGGAACGTCGCGGTGAAGCAGACGTGCGTGCCGCAGCGCGCACAGAACCCGCGCAGTGCTTCGGCCGACGAGGCATACGTCGCGGGCTGATCGTGCAGGAACTGCACTTGCTCCTGTCGATACATCGCCCATGCGACGGCGGGCGCAGCGTTCGCGCGCCGACACATTGAACAGTGGCAGAGGGCAGCCAGCAGTGGCTCACCTTCAGCGCGGTAGCGGATGGCGCCGCACTGGCAGCCTCCTTCGCGAACGTTCGTCATGCCCGGACCCTCGAGATGGGACCGGCATGTTCGCACCTCCGGTTGCGGGAGAGTCAACTTCCCCGCACGTCGCACACGTGCGGGGAAGAATGATCACGAACGCCGCTGCGTCGTCTACTGGAGCGGCGGCGCCAGCGGTTGCCGCGGCGTTCCTCCGCCCCCCACGCTGGTCGCGCTGTTGTTGTTCACGACTTGCAACAACGGGCGAATGATCTGCAGGTCATGGCTCCAATCCGAGTTTTCGCCATGCCCCACGCGCGCCTTCATGCTCAACCCGGGGTAGTCCGCGGCAAACTCGTCGAGCTTGGAACCGTGGTAACCCGATTCAGCCGAGATGCCCATCCCCGCGCCCATGGAGTCGACGACGTACGCGCCGTAGTTCTGCAGCGTCCACGCGATCTGGCGTCCGGGCTCGCTCAGCAGGCCGATGTTGTTGATGTTGACCGACGGCGGAATCGCCAGCAGCGCGCCCATCTTCATCGCCGAGTTCGTGTTGTTGTTGATCGAGCCATAGTTGGTGGTAGCGCCGCTGTCCGCGGTGTACGCGGGCCAGCGGAAGCAGTCGGCTACCACTGAGCAATTGAAGAGCTCCATCTTCGAGAACAGATTGATCTTCAATGCATGATGCGGACCCTGGCCGCTGCCGGGGCGCATCTCGCCCAGGCGAATCGTGCCGCCGAGCGTGCCGAGCATGGAGCCGCCGTGCGCTCCTTTGCGCCCATTGCCCGTCTTGATGTTGCCGTCGCTGCCGGAGTTGGTGTTGTTGTTCGTGCCGTCGTCGAGAATGCGGATGATGCTGGTCGCCGGGCCGCCGCTCGTGCATCGCGCCCACGGTTCGGTCTGAACCAGCGTCTCCCCATCGGACATCAGGAAGGCAGCGCCATCGTTCTTGGGGTCAGGGTCGTCCAACAGGTAGCTCGCCGGGATCGGCACGTTCGCGACGGGCAGGCCAGTGAAGTTGGGGTTGGGCAGCGTCGATGTAGTGCACCGATTACCCGACCAACCCCCGCTGCTGTATTGGATCGTGACTTGCGGAGCGGTGGGCACCAGCACGATGCGCTCTTCGTCGATTTGCGGCATCGGCGACCAGCCCGAGTCGATCGGCGGGCCGTTGTTGGGGAAGTGGTCGTTGGGGTCGTCTGGAATAGCCGGGAGACCCGCGGCCACATACTGCGCGCCGCTGCCGATCGGTGTGTTCCAGATGCTGCTCTGGGTGAACGGCCAGTAGAGCGGATTGCGGCCGATCGTCCAGATCTGATTGGCCGCCGGCGTGGCGCATGCCTGCAACTGGATCGCCGGGCCGTTGCCTGTTGCCCCCGTTCCGCCAGCGACCGCGAGGCAGCGTCCGCCGCTCACCTGCTTGAACGTGA
Source organism: Steroidobacteraceae bacterium (assembly GCA_035277305.1). Classification (GTDB taxonomy): domain Bacteria; phylum Pseudomonadota; class Gammaproteobacteria; order Steroidobacterales; family Steroidobacteraceae; genus Steroidobacter. Next base: position 11,257 of record DATEKT010000197.1, read on the forward strand.
ATTCGGTGCTGGCGCCAGCGGTCTGCTTGGCCCACAACTGCTTGATGTCGGTCACGTTGCAGGTCGTCTGGAAGACCGGTGCGTTTTCATTGCCATTTGCAGCACCGAGGCACAGGCCGCTGTGCTGAGGGATGATCTGGAAACGTCCGGCGCCGTCGCTTTGCAGCGTAAAGCTCTGGTTGGTGGCACCGGTACATTCCCATTGCTCCGCGGCGACACCGGGCGCAGTCGCGCCGGGTCCACCGGTGATGTCGAGGCACTTGCCCGAATGCTTCGCGACTATTGGCAGCGGCGCCGCGCCCGCGTCGCCCGACGCGAATGCTGCCGCAATGCTGAGCGCAGCACACGCGCACAGCCCATGTATCGAATACTTGACCTTCCTCATTGCAATCCCTCCGTGTATGCGCCCCGCCTATGGACAGGGTGCGGGCCGCGCATCCCAAGCACGTGTCGTGCGCGCCGGTTCCGTATATTTCGCGCGCTGGCGCGGCCTACAACTGTTGGAGGGAAATTTCGACTGGCGCGCGATCAACCGAAGATCGCGAACACCTGGCGCGACAGCGCGACCGGCTGTCCTTTTGGATCCAGCAGCAGTCCGGTTTGATTGACGTAACCCTCGGTCGCGGCATCGACGTCGGTGTCGATGCGCCACCATTCTTCCGGGCTGAACGCGAATTCGTGCTCGAAGAATTCCAGGTTCCAGACCAGCGAGCTTGCGGGCGCCGGCGCAGTCATCATCGACAGCGCGGGCGTAGGGATGCAATCGACGAGCGCGACGATGTGCGACTCGGTCAGCGGCGACGGGTCGCGATGACGGATGAAGCAGATCGAATTCGAGCGCGTGCCGGAGAACGGTTTCGCGCCGAGCGCCCAGCGATGCGCGAAATGTTGCAGGAACGGCGGCGAGCGCTCGGGTTGAAAGCGCATCTCGTTGATCTCTTCGATCTTGCGCGGCGCCTCGTTCACCTTCGGCCGCACCGTGACGATCGACTGACGCGCAAGACCGTAAACGCCGACCTGAATCGCCGCGACTTGGTCACCATCAAGAATGTCGCAATGCGCGAGCGTCACTGCGCGGCCGACGCGCAGCACGCGCGCGTGCATCGACCAGGTGCCGGCGCTGGCAGGACCGACGAAAGTCGTCTGCAACGAGCGCAGCGGTCGGTCGCTCGCCACGAGGCGGCGCATCGCTTCGTTGCCCGCGGCGGCAATCAGGCCTCCGAACGTTGCGCGGCCCTGGCCCCAGTCCTCGGTCACGGTGATGCGGAACTGCGAATCGCCCGCGGCGCAGACGGAGCTCAGGATCTCGGAAAACTGCATGCGCCGAGTATAGCCAGCGGTGGGTCAGAGGAGCTTCGCCCCGTTCGGCACCGCGCGCTCCGGTCCCGCGAGCACGACGCGACCCTGCTCGTCGTGAAAGCCGGTGACCAGCACCTCGGACTGAAACGGCCCGATGCGCTTCGGCGGAAAGTTGACGACGGCGATCACCTGCCGCCCGACCAGCTCCGCTTTGCCGTAGAGCGCGACGATCTGCGCGCTCGACTGACGGATGCCGATCTCGGGACCGAAATCGATGCGCATCTTCCAGGCCGGTTTGCGCGCCTCGGGAAAGTCGAGCACTTCGAGGATCGTTCCGACGCGCAGCTCGACGCGCTCGAAATCGGACCACTGGATTTGCTGCATAGACTGCAAGTCTACAGCCTCGCAGCCTTCTTCACGCCGGCTGCGGTTTCGGCCCCACGTACAACGCCGTCGGGCGGATCAGCCGATTGTCCTGGCGCTGCTCGACGACGTGCGCGACCCAGCCGAACACTCGCGCGGCCGCGAAACACGCCGTGAACAATTCCTTCGGAATGTCCAGCGCGAGGTACACGACGCCTTTGTAGAACTCGAGATTCGCGCGCAGCGAGCGCTTGCGAGTGCGCGTCTGCTCGACGAACGCTTCGTCGATCGCAGCCAGAACTTCGAACAGCTGCTTCGCCTGACCTTCCGTCGCGATCTGCTGCGCTGTCGCGCGGATGACGCGCGCGCGAGGATCGACGACGCGATACTCGCGATGGCCCATGCCCATCACGAGCCGGCCGGTCGAAAGACAAGTCGCGACGAACGCGCTCGCTTCCTGCGGACTGCCAACTTCGAGTGCCATCTCCAGCGCGTGCTGGTCGGCACCGCCGTGCAACGGACCGTAAAGCGCACCGATCGCGGCCGACAAAGCGGCGGAGGGCGGAGCCAGCGTCGATGACACGACGCGCGCGGCGAACGTGCCCGCGTTGAAGCTGTGATCGAGTTGCAGGATCTGCGTGACTTCGAATGCAGTGATCTGTGCCGGCGTCGGAGTGCCGTCGTGGAGCAGTTGCAGGAAGCGCTCGCCGTAGCGACGCGAGGCGGGATACGGCCGCTCCAGGTGATCTTCGAGCGCGGCATGGATCAAACCGATCGCGGCGGGCAAACGTGCCGCGACGATCAAGCCTTCCTCTTCCAGCGTCGAGCGACCCAGGCTCACGGCCGGCGGTTCCAGCGCGAGCAGCGGGGCGATGGCCTGCAGCGTCGCCATCGGATGCTCGCCATGACGCGCCAGCTCGCGCAGCGATTGGGCCAGCTCAGGCGGTAGTCGCCCGGCGGCCCACAGGTATTCCTCGACTTCCTGCAGGCGCTCGCGGTCCGGCAGCTCGCCGAACACGACCAGGTGCAGGACCTCGGCAAAACTATGCTGAATCAGCGACTCGACGGCCAAGCCGCGGTAGTAGAGGCGACCCGCTTCGCCGTCGACCAGCGACACCGCGGTCGTGTCCGCCACGACCCCTTCGAGACCTTTCTGCACCTGGACCGAATCGCTCATGACCTGAACTCCGGTTTTCGACCGTCACACGGTACGACCGGCGGCGCCGGAAACCTATTAGCACCCGCGATCCCGCTATCAGGCCGGACGAATTACAATGACCCCATGCAGATCGAGCGTAACGAGATCCGCTGCTTTCACGCCGTGGTCGAAGCCGGAGGCTTCAGCCGCGCGGCCGAGCGGCTGGATCTGTCGCAATCGGCTGTCAGCCAGGCGATCGCCAACCTCGAGCATCGTCTCGGTGCGGTGCTGTTACGACGCGGCAATCCGCCGCAGCTCACCGAGGCCGGCATTCGACTGCTACGCTTCGCCGAAACGGTGATGAACGAGGAGCGTGAGACGCTCGCCGACATCGCGCAGATCAGGACCGGCGCGCTGTCGACGCTGTCGCTGGCGTTGTCGCCCGCGGCGAATGCGCGCTTCGGTATCGCGTTGCTACGGGAATTTTCCGAGCGCAATCCGCTGACACGCTTCAAGGTCGTCGTCGCGCCGAGCCGCGAGATCGTCTACGGCGTCGCGGATGGACGCTGGGAGCTGGGCTTCGGGCCGCTGCTGCACACGATGCCGGAATATTTCGCATTCCATTCGTGCTTTTCCGAAACGCGTCGCTTGATGGTCGCGCGCAATCACCCGGCGCGCGACGCGCTGCTGCGGGATCCGCAAGCGACGCTGCGCACGGTGCCGCTGATCACTTCGTATCTCGACGAGCCGGCGCGGCGGCCGAGCGGCGATCGACTGCGCAACGCGTTTGCGACGGTTTGGGAAGTGAGCCACATGGATCTGCGGCTCGCGCTCGTGGTCGAGGGCAAGGGCGTGACGTACGTGTCGGACCTGGTCACGGACCTGCCGCCAGAGCTGGTGCCCATAGAGGGATTGCCGTTCTCCAGCATCGAGCGCCAGGTCGGCGTTTATTACCGCAAACACCAGCCGCTTTCGCAGGCGGGCGCAAGATTTCTGGCGCTGTGCCGCGAGAAATGGAGCCTGTCAGGCTAAAGCCTGACCCACATCGGACTCGGCGATGACGTAGCGGTTGCGGCCGGCGCCCTTGGCCTTGTAGAGCGCCTGGTCGGCGCGCCGGTACATGGTTTCGAACCGGGCCTCGCTCAGCGGCGCGATGTCGATGCCGATCGACACGCCGGAGCGCACCTTGGTGAGAATGCGCCGCGCGATCTCGGTCGCGGCATCCAGATCGCAGCCCGCCGCGAAAATCAGGAACTCGTCGCCGCCGAAGCGCGCGCAGATGTCGCTCGCGCGCACGCTTTCGCGAATCGCCTCGGCGACGCTCACCAGCAACTCGTCGCCGTGGACGTGACCGTAGTTGTCGTTGATGCCTTTCAGGTTGTCGACGTCGACGAGGATCGTCGCATACGTCGACGCGCGCACGGCCAGCGCTTCGGTGACTGCCGTTAGCGCGCCGCGGCGGTTGAGCAGGCTGGTGAGCTCATCGCGGAGCGACGCGCGATACTCCTTCTCGATGCGATCGTTCACGTCGTAGTGATAGCGCGCGGCGACGTAGCCGATCAGCAGTGCGAGCAGCAACGCTCCGGTCAGCGTGCCGATCGAGATGGCGCGGAAGCTCGCTTCCTGCGCGAGGTAGTACTGCAGATCGAAGTCGACGCCGACGAAACCGCTGTAGCGGCCCTGGCTGTCGTAGATCGGCGCGTGCCCGGAAAGAAACATTCCGTACTTGTCGCGCTGGAAGGCAGGATAGACATAGGTCTGACCCGAGGCGAGCCGCTGCAGCCAGTCGGGATCGGGCTCCGCGTCGAGCTGTTTGAACGGCTCCATGTACTCCGAGGGCACGAGCTTGTGCGGGGATTTCAGCTTATCCGGCTCGGCAGCGGTGTCGACGATGAAGAACGTCTCGCCGTTGCGCTCGACCATCGTGTACACATAGAAAATCTCCGGATACGCGGCGTGGAAGCGCACCAGCGGTTCCAGCGTGCGCGCGTAGAGCTCCGGGGTTTTGTTCGCGGGATCGAGCAGCTGCCGGTGCAGGTCGCCGTCCACGACGCTGGCCGCGAGCCGCGCTATCGCGCCGACGTGTGAGCGCAGCACCTCCAGGCGTGCCTGCTTCGACAGCACCTGAGGAATCGCGACGATGGCGCCCAGCACTACGGCAGCAGCCAGGCTGACGATCCAGAACGTTCGCGGAGTGAAGCGGCGGGTTGCAGGCACGCGCGCATTTTCGCACAGTCGCGCGCGGGACCGCACAGCAAAACACCGCCACTGCTTGTTGCCCTCGTCATATTGATACGGCCCGCCTGTCCATCGACAATGCCGCGTCATGACCGCAGCTCATCCCGAGTTCGTTGCCGCGCTGGAAAAAGGGATGACCGTTGCGTTCTGGGCGAAGGCGCAACCGCTCGCTCCCGCTGTCGTCGCGGAAACCGGCAACCGCACTTACGGCGAGCTGAACGCGCGCAGCAACCAGATCGTGCGCGCACTCCGGGCGCAGGGCGTCGGCGCCGGCGACGGTGTCGCGCTCTTGTCGGCCAATCGCACCGAGTTCGTCGAGATGTTCTGGGCGACGCGTCGCGCCGGCATCCGCCTGACGCCGGTCAACTGGCGGCTCACGGGCGAGGAAGCTGCGTACATCGTCAATGACTGCGACGCGAAAGCTTTCTTCGCGCACACGCGATTTCAGGACGTCGCCGAACACGTGGCCGCGAACGCGCCTCGCGCCGGGTTGCGCATCGCAATCGGCGGCGCGATTCCAGGTTTCGACAGTTATGAAGCTTTGCTGCGCGACCAGGACGGCAGCGACATTGCCGACCCGCAGATCGGCAATGCAATGCTGTACACGTCCGGCACGACCGGGAAGCCGAAGGGTGTCTATCGTTCCAAGGCACCGCCGCCTTCACCCAGCCTGGTCGCGAGCGCCGCGTATCGTCCCGGCGAAAGCGTCCACCTCGTAACGGGCCCGCTGTATCACGCCGCGCCGCTGTCGCTGGCCATGGTTGGTCCGCTGCTCTATGGCGCCTCGGCCGTGTTGATGGACGGTTGGGATTGCGAGCACGCACTGCAGATGATCGAGCGGCATCGCGTGACTCACATGCATCTGGTGCCGACGATGATGCACCGGCTCTTGTCGCTGCCCGAGGCCGTGCGCAAGCGCCATGACCTGTCGTCGCTGCGGTATATCCTGCACGGCGCCGCACCGTGTCCGCCCGGCGTGAAGCGCGCGATGATCGACTGGGTCGGTCCGATCGTGTGGGAGTACTACGGTGCGACCGAAGGCACCGGCACGCTCGTCGACTCGCAAACATGGCTCGCGCGGCCGGGCACCGTCGGCAAGCCCGATACGCCCGATCACATTCACATCCTCGATGAGACCGGCCGGGAGTTGCCGCCGCTGGAGGCCGGACTCATCTACATGAAGGCGCCGGCGAGCGGGCGTTTCAACTACTACAAGGACGACGGCAAGACCAACGGCGCGTATCGCGGCGAGTACTACACGCTCGGCGACGTCGGCTATCTCGACGCGGACGGCTATCTGTTCCTGACGGATCGCAGCGCGCATCTGATCATCTCGGGCGGCGTCAACATCTACCCGGCGGAAGTCGAGAACGTGCTGTTCGCGCATCCGGCCGTCGCGGACGTCGGCGTGATCGGCGTACCTGATCCGGAGTGGGGCGAAGCGGTGAAGGCCGTCGTCATTGTGCAGCCGGGCTACGCCGCATCACCGCAGCTCGCCGGCGAATTGATCGACTACTGCCGCCAGCACATGGCTCATTTCAAATGTCCGCGCAGCGTGGACTTCGTAGCGGAGTTGCCGCGTCACGACAACGGCAAGCTCTACAAGCACAAGCTGCGCGAGATGTATCGGTCGAAGGCTTCCCTCTAACGATTCGCATCAGGAGAGCTCCATGAAGATTCTGCGCAGACTGTTCATCACGATGCTCGCGTCGACGGTGTTCGTCGCCGCAGCGCTCGCGGCCGATGCCAACGTCGCGGGCGAATGGGATTTCCAGGTCGAGACGCAGGCGGGCACGGGCACGCCGCATTTCAGCCTGAAGCAGGACGGCTCGAGCGTGACGGGTCACTACAAGGGTCAGCTCGGCGAAGCGCCGGTGACCGGCACCGTGAAGGGCAACGAGCTGACGCTCAATTTCAAGGTGAGCGCGCAGGGCGCGGACCTGGCGATCACGTACACGGGCACCGTCGAGGGTGACTCGATCAAGGGGAAGGTGGTGCTCGGCGAGATGGGCGAGGGGACGTTTACAGGGAAGAAGTCAGGCTGAAGCCCGGACCTCGGCGAATGGAGCGGGTCGGGCTTCAGCCTGACTCCTCCCTCCTACTCCAGCCCCTTCCAGCAATGTGCCTGCACGAGCTCGATCGTCGCCCGGCGTCTCAGGCGCCAGTACCGCTCGCGCTGCTCGCGCTCGCGTCGCAGCTCCGGCCAGCGCTCGAGGTAGGCTGACAACACTTTGCGATCCACGGCGTATCGGCCGAACGCTTCGGCGTGTGCCGCGCGCAGTGCAATCGCGCCGTTGTAGCCACCGAAACCTTGCGTCGCGCACACCGCGCCGCCGTCCGTGTTGCCCGCGACCGGCGGCGCTTCGAGAATGAACGACTCCGCTGCCGCTCCGAGCTCCGGATCGAGATTGCGCAGCGTCGGAATCCCGACCGCAGTCTTGCCGAGCAGGAACTGCAGCGCCTGCGACACGGCTTTCAATCCCGTCTCGCCCATGGTGTGCCCGTCACCGATCGCTTTCGGCGTGCCCACAGTCATCGAGGGCAGAGCGCCCTTGTGACCCTGGCGCTCCGCGGCACTCGTGCGCCCGTTCGCGGCCGTCGTCAGATCGGTCTTGGAGTTGGTGCGCGTGCCGGTGGCGTGCGCGACCAGATATTGGAAGTCGCCGATCCCGTACCCGTGGCCGCGATGCGCGAGATCGAACGCGTGAATCAGTGCGTTCTCGCCGCCGAAGCCGACGCCCGCGAAGTGCGCCTTGCCGCCCGCTTCGCCGCTCTGGCCCCAGCCGACGATGATCGATGTGATGTCGAGGAAATTACGCAGCGCGAAGTCGAGTGTCGTGATCAGCACGCCCGAGCCGCCTTCGCCGACCACCGTGCCGTTCGCATCGATGTCGAACGGCGCGAGACAGTCGCCCACCGCGCGCCGTTGCGACTCGGGACGGCCAGCGTTCAGCGCGTTGAGCTTGGTGCGCGTCATGAGCGCGCCGGGACCGAACGCATCGAGAATCTGCCAGCTCGGCCGCGTCGCGGCATCCGCCGCCGTCCACAGCGTCATCGTCGGCCGCTGATAGCCGGGATAGTCGAGCACCATCTGCGGCGCGAACTCGCAGAACACGATCGAGCTCGACGCGCACGCGCCGACTGCGTTGAGCGGAGTCTGCGGCACGCGCATGTAGCCGCCGGCGGAGCGCAGGCTGTCGAGCAGCGCCGGGTTTTTCAGCGATTTGCTCAGCGAGTACGAGGGCGCGAGCATCGTCGACAGCAGCGCCGGTCCGTGCGAGGACAACGAGTTCGCAAGACGCATTGCGAACTTGTCACGCAGCTTGTCGTTCTCGATCCCGTCGGTGCCGGCGCCGCGCAACTCGGCGAGCGAGTCCATACCCATGAACGCCGTGGCGCCGGCCACGCGGAATTCGTACGGGTTCGGCAGCAGCTCCGCCAGCGACACCGGGAGCGCGGCGAGCGCACCGAGCCCGCTGTACGCAAACAGCTGAGCCTGTAATGAAGGGCCGAGACGCGGGTCGTCGTCGAACAACCCGTACATGTCCTTGAGCGCGGACTCGCGGATGTCGCGATACATGAGGCCAGCCAGCTTGCGCAGCCCGCCGCTCTCGAAATCGTGGGGCAGGGGCGCGGCGATGTCGGTCACGACCGCTGAGCCTGCGGCGGTCAGGTCGCTGACGTAGCGGATGCCGAGGTTCGAGCGCAGCTGTGCGCCGTGGCGGCGCTCGATTTCGTCGAGCGAAGCGGGCGTGCCGTCCAGCCAGCGCAGCTGCAGCGCACCGCCGTCGCGGGGCTCGATATCAATCAGCCCGGCGTCGAACGCGGCATAGGCAATGAACTCCGGCGCCTGCGTGACGCGTGCCTGATAGGTCTCGGTGCTGCCGACCGCGGAGATCGAGCAGGGCGTTCCGATCGTGACGAGGACTTTGTCAGCCGTGAGCACGTGCATCCCGGGCCTGTGAGCCGAAGGTGCGAAGGATAGCACTCAAGGCGAGACTGGGGACCTGGGTACCTAGGCGGCTTCGCCGCGCGCGCGCGGGATCCGGAAAGCGCCCGTGGTGAGCGTCTCGTATTCCCGATCCATGATCACGGTCCGGTTACGGCCGCGCTCTTTCGCCGCGTACAGCGCCTCGTCGGCGAGCTGGATGAAGCCTTCCGGATGACGGCCGAGGGTCGGCGCGACGCACGCCGCGCCGATGCTGAATGTCACGAGCGGGCTGACCGGCGAGCACGGATGATCGAGGGCCGCCTTCTGCAGGGTCGCGTGCAGCTGCCGGCAGATTTCCTCTACGCGCTCACGGCTGGCGTCGTACAACAGCACTGCGAATTCTTCGCCGCCGTAGCGCGCGGCCAGGTCGAACGGCCGTCGCGCGGCCACGGGCAGCACGCTGGCAACCTTGGCCAGACACGCATCGCCAGCCTGGTGGCCGCGGCGATCGTTGAAAGCCTTGAAGTGATCGAGGTCCACGAGCAGCAGCGCGAGCGGCACGTGCTCGCGCATGCCCTGCTGCCATAGCCGCTGCATGTGTTCGTCGAACATGCGGCGATTGTGAATGCCGGTCAGGCTGTCGCGATTCGCGGATTCGCTCAGCACCTGCTTCGCGACGTAGTTGCGACGCACGCCGCGCTGAAATGAAAAGTGGATCGCGCCGCCGATCGCGCAGGCGAAGGCGATGACGAACATGTCGAACACACGCTGCGGTCCGCCAACTTCGGCGACGTAGCCGCCGAGCGCGTACGCCAGCACGATGAGCAGCGCGGTGCGCACGGCTTGTGCGTGCAACATGCCGTAAAGGAAGTAGGGCGCCAGCACGACGAGCGGCATCCAAGAGCTGAGCGAGTAGCCGCGCGGATGCATGAGGATGTCCATCACTACGAACGACAGTGCGTGCACGGGAGCGACGATCTGCGCCGTGAAGCCGAACCAGTGGCGGTACAGCGCGGTGTATGAAACCACCAGCATGGCGATGGTGCTCGGCACGATGAAGCCGAAACGCAGCACGTCGACGATCAGCTGGTTCTCCGGCCCGAAGATTGCGCTGCGCATTTCGCGGAACGGGCCGCCCGCGAGCATCACGACCAGCATGTTGCCCATCGCGATCCACATGGCGTTGCGCACGCGCGAGCGCGTGTGCTCGGCGTACCAGCGCCGGAATTCGGATTCCAGCGGCTCGTCGAACGTCAGGCGCGGCACGAGCCGTGCGAACAGATCGCTGAGTCGGGAGACCAGTGAGGTCATGAAACTGTCGGGGCCTCGTGGCAGAGTTCGTAGTACATAAAACTACGCGACGAAACTACGCGCTTGGCGGGGGATCGGACGCGGATCACCGTCACAGGAAGGCGCGATCTGCGTCACACCTGGCCACAATGGGCCTGCGGCGTGGATCGGACCGGCCCGCGCACTGTGATCGCCGTCACAGTGGCGAGGATGGCGCCGCAGCGGGCCCGGCCGGCGAACATCGGCGACTCGCCGGCATTCGCTTCAGGAAGCCCCAGGATCCGCGCACTATACGGGCCGCCCGTGGAGCAGGAACGCCTGCAGCGGGACGATCGTTGGCCCCTGAGGTGTCGTATGAATGTGGATCGAGCTGCCGGGCTGTTGCTGATGGTCACGTGCGCGGGACTGCTGAGCTCCTGCGACGATGGCGACGACCGCCGTGCCCGAGGCCCCGGGCGCACGGAAACCCGTGACGTAACGGCGTTCGACGCCATCGACATGCGCGGCGCCGCCCGCCTGGAAATCACCGTCGGCCAGCCCGAGTCGCTGGTCCTGGAAGGCCGCGCGGCCTCGATCGAGCGCGTCGAGACCTCGGTGCGCCACAACACCCTGTATATCGAGAGCAAACCCCGCGACTGGTTCATGTCCAGCAATCGGCGCCGCATCACGGTGAAGATCAGCGTGCCGCGACTGGAATCCCTGCAGGTCGAAGGCGGCAACGACGTGCGCCTGACCGGCTTCGACGGCGGCGACTCGCGCATCCAGGCCTCCGGTGCGGCGCACATTTTCGCCGAGGGCCGCCTTGCCGAGCTGACGGTGCGCATGGCCGGCGCGGGTCACGGCGACTTCAGCCGGCTCGTGGCCGACCAGGCCAAAGTGACTGTCGAAGGCGTCGGCAGCGTGATCGTGCATCCGAAGGACACGCTGGACGCGACCATGAACGGCGTCGGCGCGATTCTCTACACGGGCAGCCCGCGCGAAGTGAGCACGCGCATGAACGGTCTCGGCACGATCGCGCGCAAGGATGCGAAGGACATCGAAGAGGATGACGAAGACGCGATCGATCCGCAGGATCTGCAGCCGGAATACGAACAGCCGAAGCAGAAGCCGGCGAACAACTCCACCGAAGTGATCTGATCCTTATCCCTAGGCCAGATCGGCCAACGGCGCCGGGACTTGCCGGCGTAGCAGCGCATTGCGCGCCTGCCACTGTTCCTTCTCTTCCAGCAGCTCCAGGAAAGCGACTTCGCCGCCGGCGTACACCGCGATCGGCAACCCGTCGCGATACAGCACGCGATTACCTGTGAGCGACGGCACGCGCGCCCCCGGCGTGATGATCCCGACCAGGTTCAGCGGATCCGCCGCTGACAGCGACAGGAATTCGCCGTCATGCTGTTTGCGACGCGCATCGCGCAGCGCTCCGACAGCATCCGGCAATGCGAACTGCTCGCCGGAGAAACCGGCGATGAAGCGGCCGCCGCGAATCTCGCCGCGCGCTTCCAGCCGGCGCAGGCACATCAGCATCTGCCGCCAGGGTGGCAACCAATCCGCTTCCCGCTCGAGCAGCTTCCAGAACACGACACCCCAGCGACGCAGCAGCGTCCGACAGACGTGCTCGATGTCTTCTCCGGTTTCTGCCCCGAGTCCTTTCTTGACCAGCGCCCAGCGGCCCGCGTCCTGCATCCCGAAGATGGCCATGCGGCGCTTGCGACGGGCGTCGCGCGAGGTCGGCCGCCGCCGATCCGAAGGCACGAGCAACGCGCGCAGTCCGCCGAAGCTGTCGGAGTTCACGATGCCCAGCGCGACCAGCTCGGCGAGTGCTTCCTCGATTTGTGTCGGCAACAGATGCGCGCCTTCGACGATCTCATCGAAGAACGATGCGCCATGCTCCTGGATGAACGCAGCCACCTGCTGCGCCTTCGGTGTGAGCTGCGGCGCCTCGGGACGCTCAGTGAACGAGGACCACAATCGCACGTTGCGCCGGGACAGCAGGGCGATCGGCGTGGAACGAACCGGCGCCGCGCCGCGCTCGGCATCGCCGGCGCGAGTTGCGAGCCGCGTCCAGACGATGCGGCCTGCAAGACATTGTTCGTCGAGCCACGCCGGGTCGTATTCCGCGACCCGCGCGGGCAGAACTTCGGTTTCCCACGCGCTCGCCGGGGCATCGAAGCCTTCCAGCTGACCGAGCACCGCCGGCACTGCATCCGGGCCCTGCATGCGCGTGGCGGGAGTGACGCGCTGCCATTCGAACAGGAAACGCAGGAAATCGCGCGCCTGCACGGGCTCGATCTCGGCGCGCAATCGCTTGACCGTGTAGCGGTGCACGCGAGCGAGCAGGCGCCGGTCGCACCATTGAACCGGGATGCCCAGGTCCGGCTCGAAGTTGCCGCGCATCGCCGAGCCTTCCGCTTCGAGCGCGAGCAAGGCGTTATCGACATCGGCGGTCTCTACGCCCAGCGACTTGGCGATTGCGCCTGCGTTCGTCGGGCCGAGCCCTTCGAGGCGGCCGCGCACGATCTCGCGCAGTGCCTCGTCCCGCTCCCACACCTTTTCGCTGATGCCGGGGACGGCGACGTCAGGATCGAAAGCTGCCGTCGGGAACACAGCGCGCAACATCGGAATGCGTTCGACGGCTACGAGCAAATGGCCGGACCGAGCGACGCGCCGCTGCGTCATCAGGTCGTGCACGAGTGCTGGCCATGCTGCCTCACGCTGCGCTTCTTCCCCTGTCAGGTACGTGAGCCAGCACAGCGCATCGTGCAATTCGTCGGCGCTGCCCGCTTCGGGCCACGCTTCGCCGCGGACACGCGCGATCGCGTCGGGATCGAGCTTGCCGATATCGGCGGCCGATTCCGGATCCATCCAGCGACGGCTCATCACTGCCTGCGTGCGACGCTCCTCGAGCGGCGCGTCATCCAGATAGGCATACGGCCTTGCCGACAGCACTTCCAGTGCGAGCGGCGAAGGCTCGGTCAGATCGCGCGCGGCGATGCGGATGCGGTTCTCGATGAGCGCGTGCAACAGACGCTCGAAACCCTCGACGTCCATCGCCTCTTCGAGACAGTCGCGCACCGTCTGTCGCACCAGCGGATGATCCGGCACGACGATGTCGCCGACGATGTTCTCGCCGCACGCCACCTGGTCCGGAAACACCGAGGCCAGCAGATCCTCCGCGTTCATTCGCGCGAGCGCCGGCGGCACTTTCTTGCCGCCGCGGAAGCGCGGCAACGCCAGCGCGATCGATGCATCCCAGCGCCAGCGTGTCGTGAACATCGGCGCGGCGAGCAGTGCCTGCACGAGAATTTCGCGCGCGGTGTTCGGGTGCAGATAGCGCGCGACTTCGGCGAGCTCGAAGCTGTGCGCCGTAGTCAACGACAGGATGATCGTGTCCTCGGTCGCGGCCGCCTGCAGTTCGAAGTTGAACGTGCGGCAGAAGCGCTTGCGCAACGCCAGCCCCCATGCGCGATTGATGCGGCTGCCGAACGGCGAGTGGATGACCAGCTGCATGCCGCCGGCCTCGTCGAAGAACCGCTCGAACACGATCGTCTGATGCGTCGGCAGGCTGCCGAGCGCCGCATGAGCCGCCGCGAGATACGCGACGACTTGCGCTGCGGCGGCCTCGCAGATGCCAACCTCGTGCATCAGCCAAACGAGCGCCGACTCGGAGCCACTCTCCAGCCGCTCCTCGATCTCGGTGCGCAAGCGCGAAACGGCAATCGACAATTCATTGGTGCGGCCCGGCGCCTCGCCGAGCCAGAACGGAATCGAAGGTGCTTCGCCGCGCGCATCTTCCACGCGCACGACGCTGCGCTCGACCCGCAGGATGCGATACGAGCTGTTACCGAGCTGGAAGACGTCGCCCGACAGGCTCTCGACGGCGAAGTCCTCGTTGACCGTACCGACGAGAACGCCTTCTGGCTCGAGCATGACCTGGTAGTCAGCGGTATCGGGGATCGCGCCGCCGGAAGTGATGGCAGTCAGGCGCGCGCCTTTCCGCGCACGCACCATGCGATTCACCGGGTCGTGATACAGCAGCGCACCATGGCGACCGCGCCGCGTGGTGAATCCTTCCGCCAGCATCCGCACGATCTCGTCGTAGGATTCTCGCGTCAGCGCGCGATACGGATATGCGTGGCGGCAGAGCTCGAACAACTCGGTCTCGCTGCAGTCGCGCGTTGCGACTTCGGCAACGATCTGCTGCGACAGCACGTCCATCGACAACTGGGGAATCAGCAGGTGATCGAGCTCGCCACGCCGCACACTGTCGAGCAGTGCGCTGCACTCGACGAGATCGTCGCGCGACAGCGGAAACAACCGGCCTTTCGGCGTGCCGCCCACCGCGTGGCCCGACCGGCCCACGCGCTGCAGGAATGCGTTGATCGATCGCGGCGAGCTCAGCTGGCACACCAGGTCCACATCGCCGATGTCGATGCCCAGTTCCAGCGACGCAGTCGCGACGAGCACCTTCAGCTCACCACGCTTCAGGCGCTGCTCGGCATTGAAGCGCAGCTCCCTCGCGAGACTGCCGTGATGCGCAGCGACCGATTCAGTATCGAGACGCTCGGACAAGTGACGGGCCACGCGCTCGCTCAGACGCCGCGTATTCACGAACACCAGCGTCGTGCGATGTTCGCGCACCAGCTGCGCTATCCGATCGTAGATCTGCGTCCACACTTCGTTCGACATCACAGCTTCGAGCGGCGCAGCGGGCAGCTCGAGGGCGAGGTCGCGATGGCGCTTGTGACCGCTGTCCACGATGCGGCAGCGCGCGTTGCCCTCGGCGTCGAGGCCGCGTACGCCGACCAACAGTCGCGCAACTTCGGAAATCGGCTGCTGCGTTGCCGACAACCCGATCCGCGTGACTTTGCGACCGGTCAGTGCATCGAGCCGCTCCAGCGACAGCGCGAGATGCGAACCGCGCTTCGTGCCCGCGACCGCGTGGATTTCATCGACGATCACCGTGCGCGTCGTCGCCAGCATCTCGCGGCCCGAAGGCGAGCCGAGCAGAATGTACAAAGACTCCGGCGTGGTGACGACGATGTGCGGCGGCTTGCGCCGCATCTGCGCGCGCTCGTACTGCGGCGTGTCGCCGGTGCGCACCCAGGTGCGGATCTCGACGTCCCGGATCGTGTGGTTGCGCAACTCTTCGCGAATACCGTTGAGCGGCGCTTCGAGGTTGCGGTTGATGTCGTTCGACAGCGCCTTCAGCGGCGAGACGTAGAGAACGCGCGTTTCGTTCGGCAGGCCCCATTGCTCGCCCTCTCGCACCAGCTCATCGATGGCGGCCAGGAAGGCAGCGAGCGTTTTGCCGGAGCCGGTGGGCGCGGCGATGAGCACATCCTGTCCGGACTGGATCGCCGGCCACGCCTCAGCCTGCGCGGGCGTCGGCGCGGAGAAAGTCCGGCCGAACCACGCCGACACGGCGTCGTGAAAGTAGGGAAGCGCGGAGCTCATAGGAGAGGGGTGAGAATACTCCCCGGAAGCAGACAGTGCCTGTCATGTTTGGGTCAGGAGGTTGGAACAAAAGACCCTCCGGGCCGCTCCACGTTGGCGGAGGTATTCAATGAAAGATCGCGTTGCCCTGGTCACCGGCGCCACGAACGGCGTCGGCCGCGTCGTTGCGGAGCGGCTCGCTCAACAGGGTTGGCAGGTGCTGGTCCACGGGCGCGACCGGGAGCGCGGCGAGCAGGTCGTGCAGGCGATCGCCGACCGCGGCGGCACGGCCCAGTTCTACCAGGCCGACCTGTCGTCCCTGAACACCGTGCGAGAACTGGCCGAGGAGATCATGAGGGCACATCCGGAGGTGCACCTGCTCATCAACAATGCTGGCATCGGCTTCGGTCGCCCGGACGCGGCGCGCGAGCAGAGCCAGGACGGTTTCGAGATGCGCTTCGCGGTCAACTACCTCGCGCCGTTCCTGCTGACGCACCGGTTGATTCCCGCGTTGCTGACGGGCGCGCCGTCGCGCGTCGTCAACGTCGCTTCGATCGGTCAGCAGGATCTCGACTTCGACGATCTGCAGATGACGCGCGGCTACTCCGGCGTGGACGCCTATCGGCGCTCCAAGCTCGCGCTGATCATGTTCACGTTCGATCTGGCTGCGGAGCTGCAGAAGCTGGGCGTCACGGTCAACGCCCTGCATCCGGCGACGTACATGGACACGTTCATGGTGCAGGAGTCCGGCGGCAAGCCGATGAGCACAGTCGACGAGGGCGCGGACGCGATCATGCATCTCGCCGTCGACGACGTCGGCAGAACCGGCGAATACTTCGATCAGCAACGACCGGCTCGCGCGCTCCGCCAGGCTTACGACCCGAAGGCCCGCGAGCGCCTGCAGCAGGCCACGAACGAGCTCACGGCTCGTTGATCCGTTGCGAGATGTAAGAGCGGACAGGAAAATAGAATAGACGGGATTAACGGGATTAACGGGATTACCAGATGAAAGCGGGCACGACTGCGCGCTCTTCCTCTTAATCCTCTTAATCCCGCTAATCCCGTCTATTCTCCGAATCTCCTCCTACTTCCTGATCTCCAGATCACCGCGAAGCGGTCGTCTGCAGCGGCCTGAAGCCGCCGCCGAGCGCCTTGTAAGTCGCAAGCAATGCGGTCGCGGTCTGCGTCTCGCTGCGGGCGAGCTGATCTTCCGCGGCCAACGCGCTGCGCTCCGCATCGAGCACCGCGAGGAAGTCCGCGACGCCGCTCTCGTAACGCGCACGAGCAAGCTTCGCGGCTTCGAGCGAAGCTGTCGCGCTCGCCTGCAGATGCTGCTGCTTCACGATCGCCTTCGAATACGCAGTGAGGCTCGCGTCGGTCTCTTCGAGCGCCTGCAACACTGTCTTCTGGTACGTCGCGAGCGCGCGATCGGTCGCAGCTTCACGCTGCTTGATCCGCTGGCGCACGCGGCCGAGATCGAACGCCGCCCAGCTGATGCTCGGCCCGAACGAATAGCTCTCGCTGCCCGAGTTGCCGAGGTCGCCGCTGTTGACGGCGTCGAACCCCCAGTGGCCGAGGAACGTGATGTGCGGGAACAGATCGCCGACGGCAACGCCGATCTGCGCAGTCGCGGCCGCAAGGTCGCGCTCCGCGACACGAATGTCCGGACGCCGGCGCAGCAGCAGCTCGGGCGTACCGATGTTCTGTGCCACCGGCAGCGTCGGCAGCGCGCGCGCCGCTGAAAGCTGCGGCATGAGCGCTTCAGGCGCCTGGCCCGTCAGTACACCGAGTCTCAGCATGCTGCGCGTGACGGCGGCTTCGAGATCGGGAATCGTCGCGAGCGTCGCGGACAATTGTGCCTGCGCGCGCGAAGCATCGAGCTGCGTGCCACGACCCGCATCGAGTCGGGCCTGCGTGATGCGCACCGTCTCGCCCTGGTTGTCCGCGTTGCGACGAGCGACTGTCAGCTGTTCCTGCGCGCCGCGCAGCTCGAAGTAGTTGCGCGCGACCTCAGCAGTCACGCTGACCTGCGTCGCATAGACGCTCGCTTCAGCCGACTGCACCTGGGCCGAGCTCGCCTCGACCTGGCGCCGCACGCGGCCGAAGAAATCCAGCTCCCAGAATGCATCGAAGCCGGAATCGTAGAAGTCCTGCTCGCGGTCCGCGGTCGTCGGAGCCGGCGCAAGCTGCCGGTCGCTGGCTCGCGCCCTCGTGTAGCCCGCCGAACCCTGCACCGTAGGCGCAAGATCCAGCTGCGTCTCGCCGCGCAGCGCCCGTGCTTCGCGCAACCGCGCCGTCGCGATCCGGATGTCGTGGTTCGCCGCGAGTGCCTGCTCGATCATGGCGTTGAGCTGCTCGTCGTTGAACGCCTTCCAGAACTCACGCTCGACATCGGCCGCGGAAACCTGCGCGCCTTCGACGCCGACGAACTGATCCGGCGTCGCGACTTCGGGACGCTTGTAGTCAGGTCCGACCGCGCACGCCGCAAGAAGCAGCGACGACATGAGCATTGCGAGATTACGCATGGGAAATTCCTTCTGCATTGACGGGTGCCGGCAGGTGGCGGCGCTTTCTCAGCACCGCCGCGCGCAGCAGCACGTAGAAGAGTGGTGTCAGGAACAGACCGAAGAACGTCACGCCGATCATTCCGGAGAACACGGCGATACCGATGGCGTGGCGCATTTCCGCGCCTGCCCCCGACGAAAACACCAGCGGCACGACGCCCATGATGAACGCGATCGACGTCATCAGGATCGGCCGCAGCCGCAGTCGCGCCGCTTCCAGCGCCGCGGCGACCGGATCGACGCCGAGCTTCTCGCGGTCCTTGGCGAACTCGACGATCAGGATCGCGTTCTTGCTCGCGAGGCCCACCAGCACGAACAGCGCGATCTGCGTGAAGATGTTGTTGTCGCCGCCGGTCAGCCACAGACTGACGATGGCCGAGAACAGCGCCATCGGCACGATCGCGACGATCGCGAGCGGCAGCGTCCAGCTCTCGTACAGCGCGGCGAGCACGAGCACGACGAGCAGCACGCACAGCGGGAATACGAACACTGCGCTGTTGCCCGCCAGAATTTCCTGGTACGTGAGATCGGTCCACTCGTACTTCACGCCGTTCGGCAGCGTCTCGGCGAGGATGCGCTCCATCACCGCTTTCGCCTGGCCGCTCGAATAACCGGGCGCGGGCCCGCCGTTCACGTCAGAGGTGAGATAGCCGTTGTAGCGGAACACGCGATCCGGGCCGTAGCTCTGCTTGACCTGCACGACCGAGCCGAGCGGCACCATCTCGCCGGCTTCGTTGCGCGTCTTCAGCCGCAGGATGTCCTCCGCTTTCGCGCGGTACGGATAGTCCGCCTGCGCGATCACCTGGTACGTGCGGCCGAAACGGTTGAAGTCGTTGACGTAGATCGAGCCGAGATACACCTGCAGCGTCTCGAAGACGTCGGTGAGCGCGATGCCGTGCTCCTTCGCCTTGACGCGATTCACCTCCGCGCTGATCTGCGGCACGCTCACCTCGTAATTCGAGAACACGCCGGTGAGCTCCGGCGCCTGGCGCGCTTTCGCCAGCACCGCCTGCGTGGCCTTGTACAGCTCGTCGTAGCCGAGGTCGGCGCGATCTTCCAGCTGCAGCTTGAAGCCGCCGATGGTGCCGAGGCCCTGCACGGGCGGCGGCGGGAACACGACGATCTGCGCGTCTTGGATCGAGCTCAGCTTCATGTTGAGCTGCTTCGCGATGTTCAAGCCGTACAGCTCCGCGGACTTGCGGTCCTCGAAGTTGTCGA
>DATEKT010000198.1:0-11863 GCA_035277305.1 Steroidobacteraceae bacterium
GGACTTGATTACGCATGAGAAGCACCTTCCGTATTCTCGAGGGTCGCGGCCGCCGGGCGGCGCTTGCGCAGCACCGCCGCACGCAGCAGCACGTAGAAGAGTGGTGTCAGGAACAGGCCGAAGAACGTGACGCCGATCATCCCGGCGAACACGGCAATACCGATGGCGTGACGCATTTCCGCGCCTGCCCCCGACGAGAACACCAGCGGCACGACGCCCATGATGAACGCGAACGACGTCATCAGGATCGGCCGCAGCCGCAGTCGCGCCGCTTCCAGCGCCGCGGCGACCGGCTCGACGCCGGCCTGCTCGCGGTCCTTGGCGAACTCGACGATCAGGATCGCGTTCTTGCTGGCGAGCCCCACGAGCACGAACAGCGCGATCTGCGTGAAGATGTTGTTGTCGCCGCCGGTCAGCCACAGGCCGGCGATGGCAGAGAACAGCGCCATCGGCACGATCGCGACGATTGCGAGCGGCAGCGTCCAGCTCTCGTACAACGCGGCGAGCACGAGCACGACCAGCAGCACGCACAGCGGGAACACGAACACGCCGCTGTTGCCCGCGATGATTTCCTGGTACGTGAGCTCGGTCCACTCGTACTTCACACCGTTCGGCAGCGTCTCCGCGAGGATGCGCTCCATCACCGCTTTCGCCTGGCCGCTCGAATAGCCGGGCGCGGGCCCGCCGTTCACGTCGGCAGTGAGATAGCCGTTGTAGCGGAACACGCGATCCGGTCCGTAGCTCTGCGAAACCTGCACGACCGAACCGAGCGGCACCATCTCGCCGGATTCGTTGCGCGTCTTGAGCCGCAAGATGTCCTCCGCCTTCGCGCGATACGGATAGTCCGCCTGCGCGATGACCTGGTACGTGCGGCCGAAGCGGTTGAAGTCGTTGACATAGATCGAGCCCAGATACACCTGCAGCGTCTCGAACACGTCGGTGAGCGCGATGCCGTGCTCCTTCGCTTTCACGCGGTTCACGTCGGCGCTGATCTGCGGCACGCTCACTTCGTAGTTCGAGAACACGCCGGTCAGCTCCGGCGCCTGCCGCGCCTTGGTGAGCACGGCCTGCGTCGCCTTGTACAACTCGTCGTAGCCGATGTCGGCGCGGTCTTCGAGCTGCAGCTTGAAGCCACCGATCGTGCCGAGGCCCTGCACCGGCGGCGGCGGGAACACCACGACCTGCGCGTCCTGGATCGAGCTCAGCTTCATGTTGAGCTGCTTCGCGATGTTCAAGCCGTAGAGCTCCGAGGACTTGCGGTCTTCGAAGTTGTCGAGGCCGAAGAACACGAGCGCGGCGTTCGGGCTGTTGGTGAAGCCGGCGATCGACAAGCCGGGGAATTGCACCGCGTCGCGCACGCCGGGCACGGTATGCGCGATCTCGGCGACGCGACGCACGACTTCGTCGGTGCGATTCAGCGAGGCTGCGTTCGGCAGCTGCACCATCCCGACCAGGTACTGCTTGTCCTGCACGGGGATGAATCCTTTCGGCACGATCTGGAACAGGCCCCAGGTCAGCGCGAGCAGGCCCACGAAAGCGCCCATCACGATGCTCTTGTGCGCGAGCACGCCGCGGACGCCGCGCACATAGCCGGAGCCCGAGCGGGTGAACAGATTGTTGAAACGCCGGAAGAACCCACCGAACACGCGGTCCATGCCGCGCGTCAGCGCGTCGGGCCGCGCGCCGTGCGGCTTGAGCAGCAGCGCCGACAGCGCCGGGCTGAGCGTCAGCGAATTGATCGCCGAAATCACCGTGGAGATCGCGATCGTCAGCGCGAACTGCTTGTAGAACTCGCCGGTGAGACCCGTGATAAACGCGATCGGCACGAATACGGCGACCAGCACCAGCGCGATCGCGATGATCGGGCCGCTGACTTCCTGCATCGCCTTGTACGTCGCCTCGCGCGGCGACAGGCCGCTCTCGATGTTGCGCTCGACGTTTTCGACGACGACGATCGCGTCGTCGACCACGATGCCGATCGCCAGTACCAGGCCGAACAGCGACAGCGCGTTGATCGAGAAGCCGAACGCCAGCATCAGGCCGAACGTGCCGACGATCGAGACCGGCACGGCGATCAGCGGAATGACCGAGGCGCGCCAGGTCTGCAGGAACACGATCACGACGATGACGACCAGCGCCAGCGCTTCGAGCAGCGTCTCGACTACGGCCTTGATCGAGTCGCGCACAAATACTGTGGGGTCGTACACGATCTCGTACTTGATGCCTTCGGGGAAATTCTTGCTCAGCTCCTGCATCGTGCTGCGCACGGCGTCTGACAGCTCGAGAGCATTGGCGCCCGGCGCCTGCGCGATCGGCAACGCTACCGCGGATTCATTGTTCAGCAGGCTGCGCAGTGAGTACTGGCCCGCGCCGAGCTCGACGCGCGCGACATCCTTCAGGGTCGTCACGCCGCCCGCGGGGTCGGTCTTCAGCACGATGTCACCGAATTCTTCTTCGGTGATCAGGCGGCCCGAGGCAGTGACGTTCAACTGGTACTCGGTGCCGACCGGCGCCGGATCGGAGCCGATGACGCCGGCAGCAACCTGTACGTTCTGCTCGCGAATCGCGCGCACGACGTCGCCTGCAGTGAGGCCGCGGCTCGCGATGCGCTCGGGATCCAGCCACACGCGCATCGAGTAGTCGCCCGCGCCGAAGATGCGCACTTCGCCCATGCCGGGCAGCCGCGCGAGGACGTCGCGAACCTGCAGCGTGGCGTAGTTGCGCAGATAGACGGTGTCGTAGCGACCGTCGGGAGAAGTCAGGTGCACGACCATCAGCAGGTCGGGCGATGCCTTCTTGGTCGTGACGCCGACACGGCGCACGTCTTCCGGCAATCGCGGCAGTGCCTGCGCGACGCGGTTCTGTACCTGCACCTGCGCGTTGTCGACGTCGGTGCCGAGACGGAACGTGATCGTCAGCAGCATCGTGCCGTCGCTGGTCGCCTGCGAGGACATGTAGAGCATGTTCTCGACGCCGTTGATTTCCTGCTCGAGCGGCGCGGCGACCGTCTCGGCGATCACTTTCGGGTTCGCGCCGGGATATTGCGCGCGCACCTGCACCGACGGCGGCACGACCTCGGGATACTGGCTGATCGGCAGCTGCCACACGGCGATAGCGCCGATCAGGAAGATGATGATCGACAGCACCGCCGCAAAGATCGGCCGGTCGATGAAGAAGCGTGCGAATTTCATGACTGCTTCCTATTGCTTCGCTGCCATCGCGAGCTTGGCTTCCGCCAGCTCGCGCGCATCCATCGCTACGCGCTCGGGCGCGACGACGACGCCGGGGCGGACGCGCTGCATGCCGTTGACGACCACGGTCTCGCCGGCCTGCAGACCCTGCTGCACGATGCGCAGACCATCGCTGAGCCGGCCGACTTTCACCGGGCGGTACGCGATCTTGTGTTCGGCATCGACGACGTAGACGAACTTCTGGCTCTGGTCGGTGCCGATCGCGCGATCGTCGACCAGCACGGCGTGATACGAGTTGTGACCGAGCAGTTTCACGCGCGCGAACAGGCCCGGCGTCAGGTAGCCGTCCTTGTTCTCGAACGCGGCGCGCGCGCGGATCGTGCCGGTGCGCGGATCGACCTGGTTGTCCACGAAGACCATCGCGCCGTGATGCGGATAGCCGTCTTCGTTCGCCAGGCCCATCAGCACGGGATTCGCGGCATCGCGCGAGCTGGCGCGCTCGCCGCGCCGGGAAAGCTCGTTGTACTTGAGGTAAATCTGCTCGTCGCCTTCGAACGTCACGTACATCGGATCGAGCGACACGACAGTCGTCAGCAGCGTCGCCGCGTTCGAACCGCCCGTCACGAGATTGCCGGCAGTGACGATCGCCTTGCCGATGCGGCCGTCGATCGGCGCAGTGATGCGCGTGAATTCGAGATTGAGCTTCGCGGAATCGACAGCAGCGCGGGCCGCGGCAACGTCCGCCTTCGCTTCGCGCGAGGCGTTGATGCGCGAGTCGTACTCTTCGCGCGACACGGCTTTGATGTCGACCAGCTTCTCGCTGCGCGCTGCGTCGGAAGCAGCGAGCTCAGATCGCGCAATCGCGCGCGCCAGCTCCGCTTCGGCCTTCGACAGGTCGGCGCGATACGGACGCGGGTCGATCACGAACAGCAGGTCGCCTTTGCGCACCTGGCTGCCTTCGGTGAAATTCACGCTCTCGATGTAGCCCGTGACGCGCGGGCGCACTTCGACGGACTCGACGGCCTCGAGCCGGCCGGTGAATTCGTCCCACTCGGTGACGTCGCGTTCGAGCGCGGCAGCTACGGAAACCTGGGGCACAGGCGCTTGCGTTGCAGTTGTCGCTTCGCTGCGGCAGCCGCTCAACGCAACCAGCGCGAGGAGCAGCGCACCGGAAACGGCAAGCGCGGGCATGAATGCACTCGATCGGGTCATAGTCATCACTCCAGTTCCGTCTCAGCTAAGACGCGCCAGCGGCGCGCGATTCGACATTCGGATCTTTGGCTGGCGACGTGGGGCGCACTGTAGAGATCGAACGGCGTGCGACCAATCGGGTTGGCTGCACGACATTCATGAAAGCGAATCAGGAATCGAGAGCGTTATGACGATAAGCCGCCGTCGCAATTACCTCCGGGGTAACTGCGGCGACGCAATTACGCGACGCGAGAGGTGGTCGACGGAGTGGGCAAACTATGCACGGCGGCCTGCGGGAACAGGCCGGCGACGAAATCGATGAACGCCTTGACCTTCGCGGTGGGCTGGCGATGCTGCGGATACACGACGGACACCGGTCGATAAGACTCTGCATTCCAGTCCTGCAGCACCGGTTGCAGCAGCCCCGATGCGATCTGCGCTTCGACCGTGAAGTCGAGCGAATGCACGAAGCCCGCGCCGCTGATCGCCGCTGTCACTGCAGACTGCGGATCGCTGAAAGACAATGAAGCGCGCGGCAGGAGCGAGTGCTCCACACCGTTCTTCGAATACATCCACTCGCGGATCTGGTTCGTGCCGAGACGGAACATCGCGATGCAATGCTCCGGCCGCAAATCGTCCGGCGACTGCGGCTCGCCGACGCGCGCGAGGAACTCCGGCGAGGCGCACGTGACGACGCGGAAACTGCCGATGCGGCGCGCGATCAGGCTCGAATCGCTGAGCTCGCCGACGCGCAGCGCCATATCGATGCCTTCCTGCACGAGATCGATGACGCGGTCGTTCATGCTCATCTGCACCGTGACTTCCGGGTGCTGCTGGATGAAGCGCGGCAGCGCCGGAACGATCAACAGGCGTCCGAGCGAGACCGGCACGTCCACGCGCAAGCGGCCGCGCGGCACTCCGCGCGCCTCGGTCACCTCGCTCTCGGCCTGGTCGAGCTCGCTGAGCGCGTCGCGGCACCGGTCATAAAATGTCGTGCCCAGATCGGTCAGGCTGAGCGAGCGGGTCGTGCGGTTCAGCAGCCGGGCGCCCAGCCGCTCTTCCAGCCGGCTCACGGCCTTGCTGATCGCCGAGGGGGACATCCCCAGGGTCTGCGCCGCGGCCACGAAGCTGTGGGCCTCGACCACGCGGACGAATGCGACTATGTCACTGAAGCTGTTCAAGCAATCCCCATGCGGCGCGCCCCTGTAGGGGCCCCCTGTCGGCCGTCATTGTAGGCTTGCAATTGTTGACTGTGACTCACGAACAAGTTGCTCCGGAAGGCGTTTACCCGGACGAGACACCCGACTAATGTATCGCTCCACGATTTTCAACGTGACGGTGCAAACATGCTGCTTGTGACGGATGTGACGGGACCTGTGGGCCGGGCGGTACTCGCCGAGCTGGCCAACGGCCCGGCTACCGTCCGGGCCCTGCTCCAGCCGGGTGGCGAGCTGCCCGTCCAGGCGCCGAACATCGAGGCGGCGCACTTCGATCCGACGGACACCGCCAGTTTGCAGCGTGCAGTGCAGGGTGTCGAGGCGATCTTCCTCGCCTGGCAGTTCTCACCGCAACTCGCCGAAGCCCACATGCGCATCGTTTCGGCCGCCAAGGCGGCCGGTGTACGACGTTTGGTGCAGCTGTCCGGCGTCGGCGCCGATCCCAACATGTGCTGCGCGCGAATGTTGCGCTGGTACGGGCAGGCGGAAGTCACTGTTGCCGCCGCCGGGCTGGAAGTCACGCGTTTGCGGCCGAGCATGTTGATGCAGAACCTCTTCGAGTTTGCGCCTTCGATCGCCCAGCAGGGCGTCATCTCCGGACCGTTCCGTTCGACCAAGTGGACGTGGGTCGATGCGCGCGATGTCGGCGCCGTCGCCGCGGCCACGCTGCGCGACCCTTCGCACAGTGGACGCACCTACACCGTAACGGGCGCGGAATCGATGAGCTATCCGCAAATTGCGGAGCATATGACCCGCATCCTCGCCAAGCCGATCCGCTACGCCGACATCACCGCGAACGAAGCGCGCGGCTGGCTGCAGGGCAAAGGCCTGTCGCCGGTGATGATCGAAGCGAAGCTCGAGATGTGGGATGCCTGTGCGTCGAACCTGATCAACGCGCCGCCGACGCAGGTGGTCAGGGAAGTCACCGGGCGCGAGCCGCGCACCGTCGATGACTTCGTGCGCGATTACAAGAAACAGTTCCTGACGGCCAGCGCCGCCTAGGAAGTCTTTTCCAGCTGCGGCGTCACAGCGATCTCGACGCTGCGATTGTCGTTATCCACGGTCGTTATCGTCACCGGACGCCGCCACACGCGCGCGATGTATTCGAGCACCTTGCGTCCGCGCTCGGGATCGAGTCCGCGGCCGTCGGTCGTGTGGTCGTGTACGAGCTCGAGTTTGCCGTCGACGTGCACGCGAGCCGCGCTCACCGAGGGTGCCCCGAACGCGTACTTGGGCGCGAGCAGCGCTTCGTGCAGCATTGGCAGATCCATTTCCTGCACCGTCAGCGTGCCGGTTGCCGGTCCCTTGAAGCGGAACAGTTTCAGCTCGGTCGCGAGCTCGTGCGTCAGGTGGTTGCGCACGAACGCGAAGTCGTCGTCCTCCGCCATGATCTTGCGCGCGGCTTCCAAGCCCTGGGCCTCGACGATCTTCTCCCAGATCGAGAAGCCGAGGTGATACGGATTGGTCGAGAGCGCCACGCTCTCGCCGCTCGCGCTCGGACGCACCACGTCGGAGTGACACTTGATTGCATCGACGTACGCCGACTGCGGCAGGAAATCCGCCTCGCGCAGCAGCCGCGCGTGCCAGTACGAGGCCCAGCCCTCGTTCATGATCTGGCAGGCGAACACCGGGTAGAAATAGAACGACTCCTCGCGCACCGCGAGGAAGATGTCGCGCTCCCATGGCTCCAGCTCAGGTGCGTACTGCGCGATGAACCACAGCAGATCGCGCTCCGGATGCGGCGGGATCGGCGCGCGCTTCGCGGGACCCGTGGGCTGCGGGCGCGCGGTGTCCGGCCCGAGCGAGGCGAAACGGCGCGCGAATTCGTCACTCGGCGGTGCGGCCGGTTGCGGCATCAGCTCCGGATAGCGCCCGCGGCGCAGCCCCTGATCGATGTCGATGTGCTGTTCGAGCGCGAGCGCGGCATCGAGCACGGATTCGACGCGCTCCAGCCCGTGCTCTTCGATCGCCATGCCGATCGTGCGTGCGTGCGCCGCGGCCTGCTCGACGATGTGCTCGCCGACCTGGTCCTGGCTGCGCCGGAACAGCATGTTGTTGGTGGAGAAATCCGCGTGGCCCAGCACATGCGCTGTCACAAGCACGTTCTCCGCGGCGCTGTTGCTCTTCGCGAGATACGCGCGGCCGGGATTGCCGGGGAACACGACCTCGAACAGCCGCGACAGGCCCATGCGGTGCTGGATCAGCTGGTAGATGTAGCGGACGCCGAACGACCAGTGCGGCATGCGCACCGGCAGACCGTAGATCGCGATCTCGGTCATGAAGCTTTCCGGCACGACCTCGAACTCGACGCGGTGGTAATTCAGCCCCTTGTCGCGCGCGAGCTGCTCGATGCGGGAAATGTGCTGTTGCCAGTCTTCGGTCATGGATTCACTTCTGAAGCTCGGCCGAAGAAATGGCGCACGGCGTTCCAGATGTCGTCGGTGCCGCTGACGCGATACGCGCCGACGTTGTCCTCGTCGCGCGCGATCTCGACGAACAGGCGGCCGATCTCGCTGTCCGGCGCGGCGCCGGCGAGCGGGGCGACCTCCAAGAAGCCGGCGAAGTTGCAGTCCCCGACCAGTTCCTCCAGCGCGGCCTGCGCCTGCGGCTGGTCGGAAGGGAAGTTCTCGCCGTCGGACGAATAGAACAGGTAGACGTTGTACTGGCTCGGGCTGAAGCGCGCGTCGATGATCTCGCGCACTTTCTTCAGGCCCGCCGAAGCGACCGTGCCGCCGGTGCCGGTGACGCGGAAGAATTCTTCCTCCTGGAACTCCCAGGCCTCGGAGGTGTGCGCGACGAACACCAGCTCGAGATGCCGGTACTGGCGGCGCAGGCCCTGGATCGCCCAGAAGAAGAACGTCTTGGAGATCTGCCGCTCGCGCTCACCCATGCTGCCGGAAACGTCGAGCAGCAGGATCACGACCGCCTGCATCGCCGGCTGTTCGCGCTTGGTGAGCTGCCGGTAGCGCAGGTCGTCGTCGGTAAACGAGGGCGAATCCTGGCCACCGGCGCTCTGCATGCCACGCCGCTTGATCGATTCTTTCAATGAGCGCCGCCGGTCGAGGCGCGAGCGCGCGCCGCGGCGGTCCCAGCCTTCGCGCGTCCACTCGTCTTCCTTGGCGCGGCCGGCCTTCGCTTCGAGGTTCGGCAGCTGCATCTCTTCCCACAGCCAGTCGACGATGTCGTCGATGCGGAATTCGAGCGTGTACTGAATGCTGCCGTCTTCGTTGCCGCCCTGGCCGCGCTGATTGTCGCTGTCCTGCTGCGGCCGGCCGATGCGATCGCCGGGCTTGGCCTGACCCTGGCCCACGCCTTGCTGTTCGTTGGAGGAGCGCAGCTTGAAGCGGTAGTGCTCGAGCATGCGCACGGGAACGCGCACTGTGGTGGCGCCGCCGTTGAGGACATCCGCGCCGGCTACGATCTGCGGCAGGTGCTGCCGCACGGCATCGCGGACCTTGTCGTTGTGTCGCAGCCAGTCGCGGGCACCGCGCGAGAACAGATCGTACCAGCCCGCATCGCCGGGGCTGCGATCGCCACCACCGCCGGAGCCGCCTCCGCCCGACGTGTTTTCGGTCATGTCGCCCTTCGCAACCTCGCTGCTACTCTGCTTCTCTACTCCTGCGCCAACAATGTCGTGACGTAGCTGAGCGCTTCCTTGGCGCTGTGCTCGTCGTAGCCGTACTCCGCCGTGAGCCGGTCTTGCACCGCCGAGATTTTCTTGCGCGCCTCGTCATCGGGCCGCGCCGCCGAGGTCACCAGCCGCAGCACGTCGCGGCGCTCTTCGAACAGATACTGCTCGATGGCCTCGCGCATGCGCGAGTGGCTGTTGAGCGTGAACTTCTCGCCTTGCTTGTACGCGACCATCGCCTTGCGGACGACTTCCTGACGGAACGTCATCTTGCCCGACTCGGACACCTTGATCTTGTCCTCGACCGAGCGCAGGAAGCGCTCGTCCGCGGGCCGCGACTCGCTGGTGATCGGATCGGTGACTTCGCGATGGTCGAGCGATGCCTCGACCTCATCCAGGTATTTGTCGAGCAGCTGCTGCGCCTCGTCCTCGAACGACGCGAACAGGGCGCGGTGCACGTCTTCCTTGACCCAGCGGTTGTAGAAATCCTTGCGCGCCAGGACCAGGTAGTCGATCCACAGCTTCTTCGCCTTGGCGTCCATGCGCGCGTCGGTCTCGATCGAGTCCTTGAGAGCGAGCAGCACTTCCATGCTGGTCAGGCTCTTCTTGTCGCTGCGCGTGATCGCGTTCGAGATCGAGTTGACGACGAATCGCGGGCTCACGCCGGTGAGACCCTCTTCCGGCGACTCCGATCGCAAGCGCGTCACCTCGTTGTCCGGAAACCCTTCGACGCTTTCGCCGGCGTACAGCCGCAGCTTCTTGGACAGGTCGAGGCCTTCGCGCTCGGGCTTCAGCAGCCGCGTCAACACTGCGAACACGGATGCCAGTCGCAGCGCATGCGGATCAAGGTGCACATCGCGGAACGCCGGCGCCGCGGATACCAGCTTGTTGTAGATGCGCGACTCTTCGACGTACGACAGCGTGTACGGCACCCTGACGATGACCATGCGGTCGAGCAGCGCTTCGTTTTCCTTTTCCTGCAGGAACTTGTGGAACTCCGCCAGGTTCGTGTGCGCGAGGATCGTCTCGTCGAGGTAGATCAGCGGGAAGCGCGACACCTTGACGTTCTTCTCCTGCGTCAGCGTCAGCAGCAGGTACAGGAACTCGCGTTTGACCTTCAGGATCTCGATCATCTCGAGCACGCCGCGGCTCGCGGCATAGACCGCGCCGGACCACGACCAGGCGCGCGGATCGCCTTCGTCGCCGAACTGCGCGACCTTCGACAGATCGACTGAACCGACCAGGTCCGCGAGATCCGCGGTCGTCGGGTCGTGCGGCGCGTACGTGCCTACGCCCATCCGCATCGCTTCGGACAGGAAGATGCGCTCGACCGGCATACGCAGGAAGTCGCCCTCGAACTCGCGCTCCAGGCGGTCGCGCGCCCACGGGCTGAGCTCGCCGCGGATCTCGACACCGTAAGTGTCGCGAAACTCGGCGCGCAGGCTGGCAGGAATGAGATTGAGCGGCGACTCGTGCATCGGCGAGCCTTGCAGCGCGTACATGGCACCTTCGTCGGTGTGGCTGTACTCCTCCAGACCGCGCTTGAGCAGGATTGCCATCGTCGACTTGCCGCCGGACGGCGGTCCCAGCAACAACAGCAGGCGGCGGCCGACGTCGGAACCCGCGGCAGCGGCCTTGAAGTAGTCGACTACGCGGCCGAGCGGCTCGTCGATGCCGAACAACTCGCGCTTGAACAGTTCCTTGGGGCCGGCGGATTCACCGCCGTTGCCGGTGGTGGCGTTCGCACCTGCGTTGGTGACCGCGGGGCCGGTCTTACCGAACCAGCAGAGCATGTCCCACAGATATTCGTGACTGGCGCGCGCCAATTGGCGACCGTTACCCGGCACGATCGTGCGCAGGAACTCGCCGAACGTACCGGACCAGTGCTGCGCACGGTGGAACCGGCTGTACGCGCTCAATGCCTCGACGAAGCTCTCGCCGCCGCGCTGCGAGCCTCCTCTGGGGCTGTCTGACTGCATCGCACCGCCCTCCATAATTTTCTCTTGCGTATTACGCTCGTTAGTCAGCACACACTTGCACGCAGTTCACAGAGTTCGCAGTCCGGCATCGCTCATCGCCGTAAGATAAAGACTGATGCACGCTCGCACATGTTCCATCGGTCCACCGCGACAAAGAGGGGCGCGGGCAAGGTGTGAAATCCTGAAGTGATGCAGGACCGCAGCTCGATGAAGAGATGAGCTGGACTGCGCGGGGATCGCGCAGCTCACACGAGGGAGTGCGGACCATGCCTCTCTGATTACTCCCTTCGGGCACATCTTGCAATGCGATCATTGCTGAGCCCGTCGAGCGGCGCCTTCGTTGAACTTTATTGGCGCAGCGGAAACGCGTCCACAGCCCGAACGGGCTGTGGACAACTTCAGAGCACGACTCGCGGATTCAGGGGTCGTTCAGGCGGCCACTGTGACGGGCTTCACGACATCGATGCCGAGCGCTTCGCGCACGACCTCATCGACGCGTTCGCAGAACACGAACTGCACTTCGTCGCGCACGCTCTTCGGCACGTCCTCGAGGTCCTTGCGGTTGCGCGCTGGCAGCAGCACCTTGCGAATGCCAGCACGATGCGCAGCCACCGTCTTCTCCTTGATGCCGCCGACAGGCAGCACCAGGCCGCGCAG
>DATEKT010000199.1:0-55171 GCA_035277305.1 Steroidobacteraceae bacterium
CGCCAGATCGCGCAGCAGGTGTTCGGCCCGACGGTCCAACGGCGCGTACGTCACTTGATCTCGGGCGGTCCGCTCATCACCTGGCGGACTTCAATCGCCATGTTGAACGGCGAACCACCCGGCCCGGGCGCCGCCGAAGCCTCGGCCGCGATCTCGTAGGCCCGCTGCGGGCTGTCGACGTCGACGATCCAGTAGCCGGCGAGATACTCCTTGGATTCCGGGAACACGCCGTCCGTGACCGGCTTGCCGTCCTTGCCGGCGCGCACGACCTTCGCCTGCGTGGGAGCATCCAGCCCCTGCCCGTCGACCCACTCGCCCGACCCGTGCAGCTTCTTCGAGAACGAGATCATGAAGGCGATGTGCGCCTCGATGTCCTTTTTCGGCCAGCTCGTGAACTGGTCGTAGCCGTCGCGCGGACAATTCATCATCAGCATGTATTTCATGACAGTGGCTCCTGTTGCTCGCCGGCGCCCGGTATGGGCTGCCGTTCACCCCCAAGTCGGAGCCGCTGGCGGCTTCTCGACATCGCCGCTGCGAATTTTCTAGTATCGACCTCCCTTCGAGAAGCATGCGGAGCCGCCCATGAGCTTTCCCAGCCGTTTTATCCTGTCCCGTCGTGATGTTCTGCGTGCCGGCATCGCCGGCGGCACCGTGCTTGCGCTCGGCGCAACCGTTGCACAGTCAGCGGATGCCGCGCCGATCCTCAAGGCGATCCCGTCCAGCGGCGAAAAAATTCCCGTGATCGGCCTCGGGACGAACGCCTACGGCGTGACGGACACGGCCGAGCTGGCTTCCCGCAAGGAAGTCTTACAACGCATGTCGACGCTCGGCGGCCGCGTGATCGATACGGCGCACGCATACGGGCGCTCGGAAGAAGTGATCGGCGAGCTGCTCGCGTCCCTGGGCAATCGCAAAGCCTATTTCCTCGCGACCAAGACGCCGATGGGCTCCAACGCGAAGGCTGCGATCGACGAGTCGTTCCGCCGCCTGCGCACCGATCACATCGAACTGCTGCAGGTCCACAACATGAACGATTCGGATCAACAGCTGCCCGCCTTCCGCGAATACAAGCAGGCGCGCAAGATCCGCTATCTCGGCGTCACCACCTCGCAGGACGGCCACTACGACGAGATGGTGCGCGTGATGCGCGGCCACGACCTCGATTTCATCCAGGTCGACTACTCGCTCGGCAACCGCAGCGCCGAAGAGAAAATCCTGCCGCTCGCCGAGGAGCGCGGCATCGGCGTGCTCGCGAACATGCCGCTCGGCGGCCGCCGCGGCTCGCTCATCTCCAACATCGGCAACAAACCGCTGCCGCCGTGGGCGAGCGAGATCGGCGCTACTTCCTGGGCACAGCTGCTGCTGAAGTACGTCGTCTCGCATCCCGCGGTGACGTGCGCGATTCCGGGCACGACGAAGCTCAAGCATGCTGAGGACAACCAGCTCGCGGGTCGCGGAGTGCTACCCGACGCGGGTATGCGGAAGAAGATTGAGCAGTTGTGGGAGTCGATGCCCGGGTAGCGGGAACAAGAATATTTCTCGCCAAGATCGCCAAGGGTCAGAGGTGGCAGATTCGAGAATTTGAATCTCAAATTCTGAACTCTGCTTTTCCGACCTTGGCGATCTTGGCGATCTTGGCGAGAGAATTCTTATCCGGAAACTTCACTCTCGCGAGTAGACGCCGGCTCTCTGCATACCACTCATCATCTCAACCAACCTTTGTTTAGCAGGCTCACTCACCTGCGCTCGCGCTACGACGTCATCGAGACTGCGGAACAGCCCATCACGACGACGGCTCTGGAGTAGCTTGTCAGCGGATCCGGCATCGATACCAGGCAGCTTGAGCAGGTCGTCGCGCTCGGCGGTGTTGAGATTGATCGCGGTCTTTGCGTTCTTGTCCGGTCCGCCCATCGGGGTGTCGCTGAGGAGCCAGAGGTTGGGGCCGAGGGCAGCGCCGGCGGTGGCGGGATCTTTCAGGACTGATTCGCGCAGCTTTGCGAATGATTTGCGCGCAGGCGTCAGTTCGCCGACGAAAGTCTCGATGTCTCCGGAACGGCCGCGGGCGGCGACGCTCTCCACCGTCGGCGTGAGACTTGCGTCGGCGGTCGCGCCGTACGTCGTCTCGAGCAGAACGGTCAGCATGCGGTCGCTCTCCTGCGGGAAGAGCGCGCGATAGCTGTCGACCAGCTGAATCATCAACGGGGAATCCGGTCCGGGCTTGCGCTTCTCGAGCGCCGCGAAGGCATCGAACATCTTGCCGTAGCGCTCCAGCAGCGCGCGCTCGTCGGCCGGACCGGGCACCAGCCAGCGATAGAACAGCGTCGCGACCACGCCTTCGGAGGCGAGCATCTGGTTGCCGTTCTTGAGTCGCTCGATATCGAACAGCGTGCTGTGCTCCGCCGAGGCGGCGCTGCCCTGCGGCGCCTGCAGTTGCACGAACCAGTTGCGTCGCACTCCATCGGTGCGCGCGGAACGATCGAGGTTGCTCAGCCAGTACGGCACGAACGGCTTCGACGTCAGCCCGAGGTCTTCGTCGTGCAGCGCCGCGTTGCGCGTCAACCGGCGAACGAGCGGCTGCATGTGCGTTGCGAAGCCCTCGTCGAACGCGGTCGGATAGTCCGTGATGGCGAGACTCATGTGCGGCGTGCGCGAGTAGCCGGGCGGCAGGCTCGGAAACAGCCGGCGCAGGAACACGTGTCCCATCTCGTGCGCGAAGATTTCCTCGAAACCGCCGTTCGCGACGATGTCCTCGTCGACGACGAGATCCACGTACGCGTCGGGCACGAAGCGCTCACCCCGCTCCTCGCGCAGGAAGAATCCGACGCGCGCGAACCCGCCGTCCTCCACGGCCAGGTACAGCCACGTCGGCACCGGCGCAGTGCCGCTGCGTCGTTGCGCGAGCTCATCGAGCGCGAGCACGGTCGCCGTGAATCCTTCACGCGCCTCCTTTTGCAACTGCTCGTACAGCGGACCGCTAGTCACGCGCGTCACGACCGGCACCTGGCGATTCTTCGAGTCGACCTTCATCAACGGCTGCCCGTCGACGATGACCGGCGCCAGCACGCCCAACTCAGCCGCCGCAGCGGGCGCGCAGAGGACCAGCAACAGCAGAACCAGGTGCCGGGAGAGAAAAAGAGCGAAAACTGAGCACTGCACCATGGTTGTGATTGCTTTTTGCTGCGGTGCTGACTTATCGCTCATTTTTTCTCCCGGCACCGCGCTTCGCGGCGCTTTGCAGCAGCCGCTCGGTATCGATGATGGCGCGCGAGTGCTCGCCTTCGCCGACGGGGCCGGCGTCGTCGAATGCTTCGACTTTGAAGATGAAGAGCTTGCCGTCGTTGCGCTGGTAGGTGGCGACGGCGCGGACGCGGCCGCCGACTGGCGTCGCGGCGGTGTGCTTCACGTTGAGCGACACGCCCACCGACAACTGGCCGTGTTGAAGCGCCGCGCGCATCGCGCGTGCGGCGGCCAGCTCCATCAGCGCGATCATGCGCGAGGTCGCGAACACTTCCGGAAACGAGTCTTCGGTCGACAGCGCGAGCACCTTGGCGGTGTCGCTCGGTTGCACGATCATCTCGGCTTGCGCGGTATCGCCTGCTTTGAGCATCTGAATACCCTCAAGTGAACATGCGAGACGGTGGCCAGGTCTCCCACGCCGACGGATCCGCGACGACCAGCCGCGCCGCCGTCGGCCGCAATTCTTCAGGCAGCGGACACGAGCGACGCGCGACGGTATCGATGTGCACGCCCTTGAGCACGCTCGTCGCGACGTGCTCGCCGGTCTCGTCGCGCTGCATCTCGTGCACGAAGCGCATGCTGCTCTTGCCCAGCTCGATGATCGCCGAGCGCACGCTGATCACATCGCCCGCGTACAGCTCACCGCGATAGCTCAGCCGCTGATCGACCGCCACCATGCCACGCTGTTGCGAGCGCAGGTACGAAGGCGTGATGCCGGCCGCCGCGAACAGTTGCCACGTCGCCTCGTCGAACTTCCCGACGTACCACATGACATTCATGTGACCCATCTGGTCGCAGTGCCACGGATAGACCGTGCCGCGATACGTCAAGGTGTGCCCCGCCATCTGCAACCTCCGGGCCGTTCAATGACCCACTTTCGACATGTCGACGACGCGCGCGCCACGCGGCGCCAGCCAGATCAGCAACGCCGCCACGCAGAATGCGAACGCGCACGTCCCCATGATGTCGTTGGTCGCCAGCATGACACTTTGCCCCTGGGTGATGCTATCGAGCACCGATCGGACCGATTCCATGTCCAGTCCCGAGTCGAGCAGCGAGCGCGCGGCTTCGCCCGTGCGGTCGACCTGCCCGGCGAGCTCGGCATGCGCGATCGACGTCTGGCTCTCCCAGGAAGTCGTCGCGATCGAGGTCGCGAACGCACCGGAGAGCGTCCGCAGGAAGTTCATCAAACCCGCCGCCGACGCCGTCTCGCTTTCATCGACGCTGGCGAGCGCATGCGCCGTGACCGGCAGGAAGAAGAACGGCAACCCGAGGCCGAGGAACATGAGCGGCACCGACACCTGCCAGAACGTCATGTCCGTCGTTGCACCCATGCGCCAGATCGAAACCGCCGCGATCCACAGCATGCCGAAGCACACCAGCCGGCGCGGATCGACTTTCGCCATGAGCATGCCGGCGATCGGCGCCATGAAGATCGCGAGCAGCCCGGTCCACGCCGTCGCGAGACCCGCCGCCGCGGACGTGTAGCCCATATAGCTCTGCAGCCACAGCGGCGTCAGCACGTTCGCGGCGAAGAAGCCGCCGAAGCCGATGCTGATCGTCAGCACGCAAGCGCTGAAGCCGCGATGGCGGAACACGCGCAGGTCGACGATCGGATGGCGCTCGGTCGATTCCCAGATGAGGAACGCCGCCAGGCCGATCACCGCGACGATCGCCAGCGCGCAGATCTCCCACGAGGCGAACCAGTCGTGCTCCTTGCCGAGATCGAGCATGAGCTGCAGCGCACCGACCGCGACGATCAGCAACACCAGGCCGACCTTGTCGATCGGCAGGCGCTGCAGCTTGTCCTCATAGCGCTTGAGCATGCGCCACGCCACCGGCGCGCACAGCAGCGCGAGCGGCACGTTGATGAAGAAGATCCACGGCCACGAATAGTCTTCGCACAGCCAGCCGCCGAGGATCGGGCCGACCACCGGCGCGATCAGCGTCGTCACCGCCCAGAGGGCAGTAGCAGCCGCAGCCTTCTCTTTCGGGAAGATACGCAGCAACAGCGTCTGCGACAGCGGGATCATCGGACCGCCGCACACGCCCTGCATGATGCGACCGAACACCAGCATGCCGAGCGAGCTCGCGAAACCGCACACCAGCGAGAAGACGCCGAACATGCCCATGCATGTGGTGAACACCCGCACCGCGCCGAAGCGCGCCGCGAGCCAGCCCGTGAGCGGGACGAAGATCGCTTCCGCGACCGCGTAAGAAGTGATGACCCAGGTGCCCTGGCTGCTGCTGATGCCCAGGCTCCCGGCGATGTTCGGCACCGAGACGTTGGCGACCGTCATGTCGAGCACGGCGATGAAGTTCGCCGCGGCGAGCACGATGGCCGCCATCCACAGCATCGGCCCCTTCAGAGGCCCTTCGAATGTCGTGCCCGACATGTGCATGTCCCCCAGTAGAGTTGAGTAGCGCTCAGCCGTCCGAGCGCGTATCGATCGTGGCCGTCATCGACAGGCCGACCTGCAGCGGCCGCGCCGCGAGCTCCTGCGCATCCAGCTCGATGCGCACCGGCACGCGCTGCACGACCTTGATCCAGTTGCCGGTCGCGTTCTGCGCCGGAATCGTGGCGAACGTCGAGCCCGTGCCGCCGGCGAGTCCGGCGACGGTGCCGCGGTAGGTGACCGAGCGGCCGTACAGATCGGAGTGCACCTCGACCGGCTGGCCGATGCGCACGCGCTCGAGCTGCACTTCCTTGAAGTTCGCGTCGACGTGCACCTGCTGCAGCGGCACGATCCACAGGAGCGGCGAACCGGACTGGACCTGCTGACCGACCTGCACGGTGCGGCGCGCGATCACGCCCGCCGTCGACGCACGAATCACCGTGCGCTCGAGATTGACCAGCGCCTGGTCGCGGCGCGCACGCGCCAGCTCGACTTCGGGATTGGTGGCCTCGGTCGTATCGGCGATGAGCGCTGCGTTCGCGTCACGCGAGCCGAGCGCGGCGGCGACGCTGGCCTGCGCGTTTGCGAAAGCGTTGCGCGCCTTGGTCAGCTCGTCGCCCGAAACGGAGCCCGAGCTGGCGAGCACTTCGCGCCGCTCGAGATCGACCTTCGCGCGCTGCAGATCGGCCTTCGCCGCGAGCAGTTGCGCGGCGAGGCTCGCATCGTTGGCGACGTAACCGCGCACGCGGCGCATCGCGCGACCGAGCTCAGCTTCAGCCTGTGCAACCGCGAGCCGCGCGTCGGTGTCGTCGAGAATGACGATGACGTCGCCCTGCTTCACCTGCTGCGTATCGCTGACGCGCACTTCGCGCACGATGCCGCTGATCGCCGGCGTGATCTGCGCGTTCTCCGCGGCCGTGTAGGCATTGTCGGTCGAAATGAACTTCGAGCCGTAATAGTGCGAGTAGATCCCGTAGCTGACGGCATTCGACAGCACGGTGCTGCCGAGGATGATCAGCCACTTCTTGCGCTTGGCACGGTTGCGGGCATCCGTGGCGGCGTCGGTCGCCGCGTCGAGCACTTCGGTTTCGAGCTTCGTCATACAATTCTCCTAGAGGTTCTTGAGCGAATATCCGCCGCCGAGCGAGCGCACCAGCGCAACGTCCAGCGCAAATGACCGTGATTGCAGATCGCTCTGCGCGCGCAGATTCGCGAGCAGATCGTCCTGGGCGGAGAGCACGTCGAGGTAGTTCGCCAATCCGCCTTCATATCTGTTGCTCTGGATGCGCCACGCTTCGCGCGCGGCGTCGACTGCATCGGCCGTGCGCTCGAGCTGCGGGCCCAGCGCTTTCTGACCGGTTGCCGCATCGGCGAGCTCGTGCAATGCCTGGATCACCGCACGGTCGTACTCAGCAACGGCAGCCGCGTAGTCCGCTTCGGCACCGCGCAGCTGGCCGCGCAGTGCACCGCCGCTGAAGATCGGCAACGAGATCGCGGGACCGCTGCTGCCCATCGACGAGCCGCTGCGAGTCAGCATGTCGAGACCCATCGACTGCAGGCCGATGACCGTCGACAGATTCACGTTCGGATAGAACTCGGCCCGCGCCTGGTCGATGCGCCGCGCCGCCGACTCGGCACGCATGCGCGCCGCGACGATGTCCGGGCGGCGGCCCAGCAGCTCGGCTTCCAGATGCTCGGGCAGCGCGAACGAGCGGCTGACGTCGACGGTCGGGCGCGTGATCGGGAGTCCGCGATCCGGGCCCGCGCCGACCAGCGCGGCAATGCTGTTTCGCTGCGTCGCGAGGCGCTCTTCGACCGCGAGCACGTCCGCTTCGGCGCTCGAACGGCGCGCCTCGACCTGGCGCACGCTGCCGAGCGTTTCGAGACCGTTCTCGTAGCGCTGACGGAACAGCTGCACGGTCTTCGAGCGAACTTCGAGCGCCGCAACTGCGGTGTCACGCGCCGAGTGCTGACGCGCCAGCTCGGCGTACGCCGATGCGATGGCCGTGGCGATCGTGAGACGCGCCTGGGCCGCTTCGGCTCGCGTCGCATTCATGTCGGACGTCGCGGCAGCGATCGCGGCGCGATTGCGACCCCAGAAATCCAGCTGCCACGAGAAGCTCAGTGACGCCGTGCCGTAGTCGTCCCAGCCTTGCGGCGTGACTTCACGCGGAGTGAGGTAGTTGTAGCTGTGCTTCTGCTGAATCGCAGTCGCACTCGCCGACACCTGCGGCTTGCGTGCGGCGTCGGCGACCTGCGCGCCGGCCTGCGCGCGGCGCAACCTGGCTTCGGCCACTGCGATGTCGGGAGATCCGGCCAGACCTTCGGCGATCAGCGAGCTCAGCTGCGGGTCGCCGTATGACTCCCACCAGCTCTCGGCCGGCCACGCACCAACGGGTGCAGCGAGCGACTGCGAGCTGACGTAGTCAGCCGGCGAAGCGATCTGCGGGCGCGCGCCCGGCTGTGGCAACCCGGCGCAGGCCGACAGGGCAGCTGCGATCGCCAGGGTGAGAACGCCGCGGGCCGCGAGGCTCGCGAGCACCGGACCCGCCGGGCTGGCCCGGCGCCGCCCTCCGTCAGACATCGGTAGGGAACTTGGCACCGGGTCAGCGCGCAAGGCTGCGCCGTCAGTATCGGTCGCAGGCAATTGCTGGCGTTCGTTCGCAGTCATGGCTCGCTCTCCTGCGCCAACCGGCTGTGCAGCTCGGTGGCGTCGATCAGGCAGGCGAGCAGCTCCTCGCCTGACGTGAATTGAAACTGGCGTCCCGAAGCCACGTGTTCGAGCCGGCCGACGATCCGGCCCTGACGGGGGGAGGCGTCGCAGTGCAGCTTGAGCACATAGGAGCGGTCGTGCGGGTAGCTGGCATGTGGACTCAAAACCATCGATTCGGCTCTCGTGTGACGTTCGGGACGGGAGACAGCGTAGGGACGCCGCCCTCCGGAGTCGTCACGGAGCGGTCTGGTTTCGGTCTGGATTCCAGGGGCGGCGCCCGGACGGACGCCGCCAGAAACGGGCGGCTATTTCAGGCCGCGGCGGGTAATCAGCGCGATCGGCAGGCCGATCAGAAACATATGGACGAGGACGCCGGTGATGCGGATGTACGCCGGCCCGCTGTCGCCGACGCTGTGGATCGCCGAAAGCGGCATCACGACGTAGTTCATCACGCCGTAGACCGCGAGCCCGTACACGATGCCGCACGGGATGGCCTTGTCGACCAGCAGGCGGATGTTGCGCGCCGCCGCGTAGAAGATCGCCGCGATGATCGTCGCCATGATGAAGTGCAGCAGCAGGCCGAACAGTCCCAGTCCGGCGCCGCCGGCGCGCGCGGCATCGATGCCCACCAGTCCCGAAGCGATGCTCCGGCCGATCCGCAACGGCGTGACGCCTTGCAGACCCCAGATGATGAACGCGTAGGTAATGTCGAGCGCGCCCGCGACCAGGCCGGCGGTCACGATCGTTCGCAGCGCCCGGCCGCCGCCCTGCACCTGGTTGCCCGAGGCAACGGCCCCTGCTCCACTGTTCACAGCTCGTACCCCGTCAGTCGAAGTTGGAATGCGGGCGAGAATACGATGCGCGACGGCCGCTCGCGCGCGGGCGGAGCAGGCAGTTTGTCCGTTCATGCTGCCCCGGTCCTCGCGTGCCGCCGCAGCGAGCGCGATCAGACCGGACGGACCTCGCGGTTATTACGCGAAGAGAAAGTAAGGGTCGTCCGGCGCGGATTCGTGTCAAGCTTTTGCATGCGCAATGAACAGCTCGCTCGACCGGTCTGTTGAGATGACCGCTGCTATCGGTCGCGGCAGCGAGCGGCTGCGCTTCGAAGCGCTGTGCCTGCCGTTTCGCACCGACCTGCTGCGGTTCGTCTACTGGCTGTGTCGCGACCGGACGCTCGCCGAGGACGTCGTGCAGGAGTCGCTGCTGCGCGCCTGGCGCTCGTTCGATTCGCTCTCGGACGAGCAGGCGGCGCGCTCGTGGCTGCTGACGATCGCACGGCGCGAGCTGGCGCGGACGTTCGAGCGGCGCCGGCTCGAGACTGTCGACATTGACACTCTCACTGAACCCGTCGCGGAGGCGGTGGCCGTGAACGACCCGCACGAGGTGCTCGAGATGCGTCGCGCGATCCTGCAGCTCGAAGAGATCTACCGCGAGCCGCTGATGCTGCAAGTGCTGTTCGGCTATTCGACCAACGAGATTGCGCAGCAGCTGCAGCTGAGCGTGCC
This sequence comes from Steroidobacteraceae bacterium, assembly GCA_035277305.1. Lineage (GTDB taxonomy): Bacteria > Pseudomonadota > Gammaproteobacteria > Steroidobacterales > Steroidobacteraceae > Steroidobacter. The sequence goes on from DATEKT010000199.1 coordinate 9,852, forward strand.
TGCAGTGCTGACGCGTCTCTTTCGCGCGCGCGAGACCCTGCGCAAGCGGCTGGCGCGCGACTCAGCGGACTCACCGCTATGTCCATGAACTGTCAGGAAGCAAGACTGCAGATCGGCGCCGATCCGGGCGCCGACGATCCGCAAATCGCGGAGCACATCGCGCAATGCGAGGAGTGCGCACGCTTTCGGCAGGAGCTGCGGGAGATGGACAAGGTCATCGCCGCGGCGCTGCGCGTGGATTTCGGCGTCCCCGCGCCGCGCGCCGCTCGTGTTTCGCGGCGACCGCTGTGGGCAATTGCCGCGAGCGTGGCAGTGGTCTCGATCGGTGCGTTGGCGTGGCTGTTGAATCCGCGCGACAGCTTCGCGGCGCAGGCAGTCGAACATGTGGAAGGCGAAGCGTTCGCGCTCGTGCGCACATCGCAGCCCGCGGATGCGCAGGAGCTTGCCGGCATCCTGTCGCGAGCAGGAATTCGCCTGAAGCCGGATCAGATGCTCGTCTCGTACGCGGCCCGGTGCCAATTCCACGGCCACGTCGTGCCGCACCTGGTGGTACAGACTCCGCAGGGTCCCGTTGCCGTGCTGGTGGTGGCGGAGGAGACCGTGAAGTCGAAGCGTATCGATGAAGACGGTTATCGGGGCGCCGTGGTGGCGGCTCCGCGCGGCTCGCTCGTGGTCCTGGGCCAGGACGCCGACGTGGACGGCGACGTGCAATCCGTCGCCGCCACTGTGCTCAACGCGCTGGACTATTCGCCAGCGTGGTGAGGGTCGGCTACTTCTTCATCGCGGCCTTGGCCGCATCGCACTCCGCCTTGCTCAGCTCGACATAGCCCTGGCCCTTGCAGGAGTTCTGGCCGGCGCAAGAGTTCTTCGCCGTCGCACACGCGGACTTGCCCTTGCAGGCGTTCGCGCCTTCGCACTTGACCTTGGCCTCGTCCGCGGCCATGACCGGCGCAGCGATGCTGCCGAACAGCAGGGCGGCGGCCGTAGCAATCATTGCGGCTTTGCTGGAATTCTTCATAAAACTGGCTCCTGACTTGAGTGCCGTGGAAACGCACGGTGCGGACGCACGGCACAGGCGTCCCGGCGAGCAGACCGGGTCGGCCCGGGATTCATTACAGCATCCGCACCCAGCGCACCCGCCGGTGGCGCCGGAATTCCATGCGCTCGTACAGGCGCTCCGCGGCTTCGTGGCCGGCGTCGACTTCGAGGTCGAGTGCGATACAGCCGCTGTCGCGCGCAACTTGCATGGCAGCTTCCACCAGTTTGCGACCGATGCCTTCACCCCGCCGGCTCGGCTCGACATAGACCTCGTCGAGCCACGCCGCGGGGCCGCCGTGCTCCAGTGTCCACAGAAATGAGATGACCGCGACGCCGGCCAGCTCGCCGTCGAGCCGCGCAGTGAGAATGCGTCCGAGCTTGTGATCGTCGATCAATCCTTGCGTCGCGCGCTGCAGCGCCTGATCGGTGAGCACGATGTCGTGCTCCTGCAGCTGCGTGTTCAACAGCCGCACGATCGGCGCGAGGTCGGAGAGCTGCGCTGTCTGGATGTCGAGCATTATTTCGCGGCGGCAGGGAAAGCCGGCAGCTTGTCGATGTCGCGCGGATCGTGCTGGATCACGACGGTTGCGTCCAGGTTCTTCGCGATCTGCTTGAAGCGGTCGAACGAGGCGAGCGTGTCGGCGCGGTTGAAATTGAAGGTGGGCACGCCGTTCGATTCGTAGTTCTCGCGGAAGTGCGCCTGATCGCCGGTCAGCAACACATTGCCCGTCTCTTTCAGCTTCACGAGCAGGCTGTGATGGCCGGCCGTGTGACCAGGCATGTCGAGCATGACGACGGTGCCATCGCCGAACACGTCCTTGTCTTTCGCGACCGGCTCCGCTTTGCCCGGCCCGTCGAGCCAGTGCTTGAGCGGCGCCGCATTGGTCGTCCCCGACGGCGTTGGTCCCTTCAGGATGTCCCAGTCGCCCTGCCCGATCAGCAGCGTCGCCTGCGGGAACGCAGCGGCCTGGCCGGTGTGATCGCCGTGATAGTGACTGATGCCGACGTAGTCGATCTGTTCGGGTTTGATCTTCAGCTGCGCGAGCTGCTCGACCAGCGTGACTTTGACGGCCCGGTCCGCGGGCACACCGGGCGCGGCGGCCGGGTAACCGGTATCCCAGATCATGTAGTGATCTGCATGGTGGATGAGATAGCAGCTCGCGGTCAGCTGCAGCTTCTTGCCCTCGTACGCCATCGTGTCGGAGAAGCGCGAGATGTCGGCCGGGCCATTGCTGGTGGAGCAATCGAAGCGTGTCAGCGTCACTTCGGCCGGCGCCTGCGCGAACGCCGGCAACGCGGCGCATGCGAGTGCAGCCACGATTGAGCACCGGATCGTACGGTTCTGCATGCCGCTCTCCTGCTGCTTCATTAGAATCGCGGCAGTATGTCAGTCTCGAATGGTTACCGCACATACATCCTCGATCAGCTGGCGGCAGTGCCAGCCCTCAGCACGCGCCGCATGTTCGGCGGCGTCGGGCTGTACAGCGGCGAGTTGTTCTTTGCGCTGATCGATGACGACGTGCTGTTCTTCAAGGTCGACGACGCGAACCGCGAGGACTACGTGTCGCGCGGCATGAAGGCGTTCATGCCGATTCCGAACAAGGCGAGCATGGGCTACTTCCAGGTGCCCGAGGATGTGATCGAAGAGGCGGACGATCTCGTGCGCTGGGCACGCCGCTCGGTGGAAGTCGCGCAGCGCGCCGGGGTCAGGAAGCAGAAGAAGAAAAAGACAGCGCCCGCGCGCAAAAAATGAAGGTCAGCCCACTTGCTGGTGCTGTACCGAGCCGCGAGCGGCTGCGGAGGCTGCCGCACTTTCCGGAAAGAAGCTGTCATGCGTCGGCGCAGCGGCGGTGTCGGCGGCAACCTTCTGCCGCATGCCCTGCATGACCTTGACCACTTCCTGCCAATCCGACGCGTCCACCAGCGGATCGTAGGTTTGCGGGCGCAGCCCCATGCCGTGCATGACGAAGAACCAGCTCAGCTCGACGAACATTTCGTGGCGCTTCTGGAAGATGCGGCCGGTGCGTCGGTAAATTTCCATGCGCTCGGCCAGGCTGTCCGGCAGCGCGGCCTCCCTGCGCTCGCGCCAGTACGCGGTGTCCGTCCGCTCGCTCGTGCAGTAGTGCAGGATGATGAAGTCGCGCACGCGCTCGAACTCCTCGATCACCTGCTCGTTGTAGTGCGCCGTGTTGACAGGATCGAACGTGGTGTCGGGAAAGTGGTCGAGCAGCGCGTATACGCCCGAGCAGATCAGATGAATGCTCGTCGACTCGAGCGGCTCGAGGAATCCCGAGGCGAGACCGAGCGCGACGCAGTTGCCGTTCCAGAACTTGCGGCGACGGCCGGTCACGAAACGGATGACGCGCGGCTCGGTCAGCTGCGTGCCGTTTTCGGGCATGCTGAGCAGGTCGCGCAGCGCATCCTCGTCGCTGATGTGTTCGCTCGAGTAGACGTACCCGGTGCCGATCCGGTGTTGCAGCGGAATGCGCCAATGCCATCCGGCGCTGCGCGCGATTGCATTGGTGTACGGAGTGCGCGGGATCACGCTGGGCACCTGCACCGCGACGGCACGATTGTTCGGCAGATGGCGGGTCCAGTCCTCGTAGCCGGTCTGCAGCGCTCCTTCGATGAGCAGGCCGCGGAACCCGGTGCAGTCGATGTACAGATCGGCTTGCAGGCGGTCGCCTTCCTTGAAGACGATCTCATCGATGAGACCGTCGGCGCGCCGCGTGACGCCCGACACCGAGCGTTCCATGCGCACGACGCCCGCTTGCTCGGCGTACGCGCGCAGGTATCTCGCCACGAGACCGGCATCGAAATGCAATGCGTACTTCAGCGTCGAAGCGATGCCGCGCGGGTTGTCGGGGAAGATGAACTTGTTCGCCTGCGCCATCGCAATCTCGAGATTGAAATGGTCGAGCTCGACGTTCAGCGATTGCGCGCGCGCCTTGTGCCAGAAGTGATAGAACGGCAGCCGATCGATGAACACGCCGAAAGCGCCGAACGGGTGCCAGTAGCGATGGCCGAGGTGCTGCCAGTCGGTGAAGCGGATCGCCAGCTTGATGGTCGACCGCGTATGCCGCATGAAATCCTGCTGATCGATCCCGAGGAACCGCAGGAACTCGATGATGCCCGGGATGGTCGCTTCGCCGACGCCGATCGTCGGGATATCGGGCGACTCGATCAGCTGGATCGAACAGTTGCGACCGAGCTTTCTCGCCAACGCGCTCGCCGCGATCCAGCCGGCCGTGCCGCCGCCGACGACGGCGATCCGCTTGATGCGACGATCGGTCTGCATGGTTCCCCCTCGGCACCGTCCGCGAAGCGTGGCACAGGGCAGCCGGTTGAGGCGAACGGGGGACGATCGGCCGCAGCCGACCGCCCCGTGTCACACGGACCTCTTCTCAGAAGCTGCCTCGGACGCCGAACAGTATGCGCCTCGACCCGGAATCGAAGGTGAACGGCAGGTTCTCGAACTGCAGGTACTGACTCTGATCCTGTTCGGTGAGGTTGATGCCTTCCAGCGTCACGCCGAGCTTGTCGTTGATCTGGTAGGCGACCTGCGCGTCGACCTGGTAGTAGTCGCGATTCCAGACGCCGTACGTGCGGGTGATGTTGACCCCGTTGACCTGATCGCCGAAGCCGAAGTTGCCGTCGAACGACTTGTCGCGCCAGCCGTAGGACACGCGCGCTTCGAACCCGTAGTTCTGATAGTAGATCGTGGCGTTGAAGGCATTCTCCGGCACACCCGGGATCGGCAGCTTGGAGTCGACGTCGTTGACGAATCCCGACTCGGAGTCCGAGTACGTGTAGTTGACGGTAAAGCCCAGGCCGAAGTCGAAAGCGTACTGCCCCGACAGCTCGATGCCCTTGATGTTACCGCCCTCGCCGTTGACCGGAACCGACACGGGTCCTTCGCGGCCGCCCGCCTCGTCCATGACGAAAATCGATTGCGTCTCGACCGTGATGAACGATTCGACCTCCTTCCAGAACGGCGTCACCGCGACCAGGCCCTGAGTGCCGAAGTAGTACTCGTAGCTCACGTCGAACTGCGAGGCCCGGTACGGATCGAGGTTCGGGTTGCCGGTGCTACCGTTGGTGAAGCGGAACTTGTCCACGAAGGGACTGTTCGGATCGGAGTCACGCGTGAAGTTCTGCTCGAAACCGCGGCCCAGCTGGAACAGGTCCTGGCGCGCCATGACGCGCGCCGCCGAGACCCGCACCTTGCTGTCTTCCGTCACGTCCAGCACCAGGTTCGCGCTCGGCAGGATGTCCGTATAGCTGCGATCGTTCTTCACCGTCGTGAAATCTTTCAGCACGCCGTTCCAGCTGTCCGTTCCCCAGAAAGTCGGGTTCGGGTTCGAGGCGGCATTCTGGTCGACGCCGAGCTCGGTCCGGATCACGCGCGCGCCGACGTTGACGTGAAAGCGGTCGCCGGGTTCGCCGACGTCGGCCATCACGTAGGCCGACCGCGTCTTCTCTTCGACCGCGAAGGTTTCCAGCGGCGAGGGGAAGAACGAGAACGGGGTGTCCGGATACAACGCCTGGATCCACGCCAGCGCATTGCTCATCTGCGAGCGGTTGTTCACCAGCACGGCGTTGCCGGTGATGTGGCCCGGAGCCCAGAAGCCGTTGATCGTCTCGACCCGGCCCGGACTGCCTGTGAAGGTCTGGTAGGGCGTGATCAGCGCCGGCGAGTTGCCGAACCGATCGCAGGGGGCGAACTGGAAACCCGCCGACAACGGCAGCTCGCACGACTTGTAGCCGATGGCTCCGTCCTGGAAATAGCCGAACGGCGTCCAGTTCGCGCCGAAAGCCGAGCCATCGAGCTCGCCTTTGCCGGAGTAGTCGGCCAGGTAGCGCCCGAACTCGTAGTCGATCTTGCGATTCGCCAGGCGCACGCCGCCGCTGAAGGTCACGCCGCCTGACTTGATGAACGGCGGATCGAACTGCATGTCGCCGCGCACCGCCCAGTTCTCCGCTTCCGTCTTGTCGGCGAACGCCCAGTGCGACTTGAAGAAGCCGTTGGCCGGATTGGTGTAGAGATCCGTGTTGCCCACGAGCCCGAAGCTCGGCAGCGTGCCGCCATTGTTGTTATAGGTGAACTGATAGTTCGGCGGTGCGCTGGCATTCGGGGCGAAGCCCACGCCGTCTTCGCCGCGCACGGTATACGCGGTGTAGCGCACGTCGTTGTTGGCGCTGGAGCTGTCCTGGTCCGCTTTGGAATACGCCGCCGCGGCGCTCGCGCGCCACGCACCGCCGTTGTCCCATTTGAACTTCAGCTGGAAGTTGTCCGACGTGATGTCCGTATTCTTCACGAACGAAATCGCTTCAGCCGAATTCGCGGTGATCGTGCCGTTCAGGAGCACGCCGTTGCTGTCGATCTCGAACGGCAACGAGGGATCGCCGGTGACCAGCGCTCCACCTTCCGTCGCGAACGGAAACTTGACCGAACCTTCCTCGGTCAGGATGTCCAGGCCGGAGTGGAACCACTGCAGCTCGAGCTCGGTCGTGTCGCTCGGACGGAATGCCACGGCGAGCGACGCACCCAGGCGCTCACGCTCTTCGTTGCGATCCGTGGCGTAGCGATACTCCGGCGCGAAGTAATCCTGCGGCACCGTTGCACGGTCGTTGCGATTCGAGAGCCGCCAGTTGCCGCGGTTCTGACCGCCGAGCACATCAGTCTGGAACAGCTGCTTGTCGTAGGACACGGACGCGATGATCGCCAGGCGATCGTTGAACGTGTGACTGAACACCAGGGCGCCGAGCGGCTCCCAGCCCTCGCCGCTATCGGCGTAACGCACGTTGCCCGCCAGTGTCGTGCCGGTGAGCGAGAACGGGCTGCGCGTCTTCAGGTTGATGACGCCGCCGAGACCGCTCTCGCTCTGCGAAGCGTTCGGCGATTTGTAGACATCGATGCCGCCGAGCAGCTCGGACGGGATGCCTTCGAGCGAGTCCGCCTCGCGGACGTTGCCTTCGCCCTGCGTGTACAGCTCGAGGCCGCTCAGGAAAATGTCGTCGTTGAGCAGCGTGACGTTCTGGTCCAGGCCGCGGATGCGCGCCTTGGTGCCCTGGCCGTTGGAACGATCGATCGAGATGCCCGGCAGGCGCTGCAGGGACTCGGCCACGTTCTGGTCCGGGAATTTACCGATGTCCTCGGCGGACACCGATTCGATGATCTGGTTCGACTCGCGCTTGTTCTGCAGCGCGTCCGCCAGCGAGGCGCGGAAGCCGGTGACGACCACTTCCTCCAGCGGCTCGGCGGCGGTACTCGTCGACGACGCCGCAGGCTGTGCCGCGTGCGCACCCAGCGTCAGACAGGAAGAAATCGCCGCGCTCAAGATGGCCGAGCGGCGAACTCGATGACACACGTCGTTGGCTGACATCATGGCCCCCATTGCGTCCTTATGCTTCTACTCACTCGACGCATCGAGTCTGCGCAGCGCGCAGGTGACGTGTCAACGCAATGACAACGAAGAAAGCGCTTTCACGAAAATATTTTTTCGCGATCGATGCTGAAAGCGCTTTCAGCGCAGCGCCAACTCGAGCGCTGCGCGCCGCGCGCGAAATTGAAAGCGCTTTCCTGCAAATTACTGCCGCCGCGTAGTTCCAATCGCTCACGACTTCGAACATGATCGCGCCATCGATCCACACCATTGCCAGAGCAACAAGGCGCGACAACTCATGTCAACGCGCATCGTCCAGGACGAACTCTCCGCAGCTGCCGCGTCCGCGCGCGCGCTGCCGCTGTACAAGGATTCCGCCGCTGCGCTCGAGCACCGCGTCGCCGATCTGCTGGCGCGCCTGACGACGAAAGAGAAAGCGGCGCTGGTCGCGGGCGCCGACAATTTCTCGACGATCTCGCTGCCGCGTCTCGGCATTCCGGCGATGCGCTTCGCGGACGGACCGAACGGCGTGCGCTCCACGCGCGGCGACGCGGCGACGGCATTTCCCACCGGCGTTGCGATGGCGGCGACGTGGAATCCGGAGCTCGTCTCGCGCGCGGCCGCGGCGATCGGTCGCGAGGCGCGCGCGCTCGGCGTGCACGTCGTGCTCGGCCCGAACGTCAACATCCAGCGCAATCCGCTCGCCGGCCGCAACTTCGAAACGTATTCGGAGGATCCGCTGCTGAGCGGCGTGGTCGGCACAGCATTCGTGCGCGGCTTGCAGAGCGAAGGCGTGGGCGCTTCGGTGAAGCACTTCATCGCGAACGAGCAGGAGCGGCAGCGGCGCATCGGCAGCTCGAACGTCGACGAGCGCACCCTGCGCGAGATCTATCTCGCGCCGTTCGAGATGATCGTGCGCCAGGCGCAGCCGTGGACGATCATGAGCTCGTACAACCGTCTCAACGGCACGTTCATGACGGAGAACCGCCGGCTGCTCACGAACGTGCTGAAGCGCGAGTGGGGCTTCGACGGCCTGGTGATGTCGGACTGGAGCGCGGTGCACACGACCGTCGAGGCGGCGAACGCAGGACTCGACCTGGAGATGCCCGGCCCCGCGCGCTACTACGGCGAGATGCTGGTGAAGGCGATCCGCAATGCGCAGGTCGATGTGCAGCAGCTCGACGAGAACGTCCGGCGAGTTCTGCGTACGTTGTTCCGAACGGGCGTGATGGATGGAGCGCGGCGTCCCGCCGGCGAGCTCGGCAGCGAGCGTCATCGTCACATCGCAGTCGACATTGCGCGCGAAAGCATCACGCTGTTGAAGAACGAGCGCGGACTGTTGCCGCTGTCCCGCGAGCGCGTGCGCTCGATCGCCGTCATCGGTCCGAACGCCGATGCAGCCATCATCCAGGGCGGCGGCAGCGCCAACGTCATTCCATCTCGCATCGTCACGGCGCTCGAAAGTCTGCGTGAGCTGTCGGGCGTGCACGTGGACTACGCGCAGGGCGTCGACAACGAGCTCGTGACGCCTGCGGCGGACAGCCGTTTGCTGAGCACGACTTCGGCTCGGGACGTGCAAGGCCTGCAGTTCGCGATCTACGCGAACGCGAAGTTCGCGGGCCGGCCCGCGAGCTCGGGCGTCGACACGTATTTCAACAAGCTGAGTCTCGGCGAAGGGCTGACGCCGGCGCAGGAGGATCCGATCTCCGCGCGCTGGAGCGGTTACTTCTGGCCGCCGAAATCGGGCACGTACGAGTTCAGCCTGACGCAGGTCGGCAGCGCGGTGTTGACGCTCGACGGTGTGCGCATCATCGATGACGGAACGCCGACGCGACCGCCCGCGGGTGCGGAGCTGTTCCCGATTCCCATGCGCGTCGTGCAGCTGGAGCTGCGTGCGGGCCGCGGCTATCCGATCCAGCTCGACTACGTGAGCGGCACGCTGGCGTTTCACCTGTTCCGCTTTGGCATTCGTCCGCCCGCGGGGACGATTGACGACGCCGTGCGCATCGCACGCACCGCGGATGTCGCAGTCGTTTTCGTCGGCGTCTCGACCACTTCGGAAACCGAAGGCGCGGATCGCCGCGACATGGAGCTGTTCGGCGCGCAGAACGAGCTCGTCGAAGCAGTCGCCGCCGCAAATCCGCACACGGTGGTCGTGCTCAACAACGGTGCGCCACTCAGATTGCCGTGGATCGACCGTGTCAGCGCGGTCGTCGAAGCGTGGCTGCCAGGCCAGGAAGGCGCGCGCGCCGTCGCAGAAGTGTTGCTCGGTATCGCGAATCCCTGCGGCAAGCTGCCGCTGACCTTTCCGCGCCGCCTGGAGGACAATCCGAGCTACCTGTATTACTCGAACGGTCGCGACGCCGACTACGGCGAGGGCGTGTTCGTGGGCTATCGCTACTACGAGAAGAAGAAAATCGAGCCGCTGTTTCCATTCGGCCACGGCCTGTCGTACACGACGTTCGCGTACGAGAGCCTGCGCGCGCCGGACGAGGTGCTGGCGGGCCAGCCGGTCCACGTCAGCATCGAGGTCACCAATACCGGCGCGCTGGCGGGCCGCGAAACCGTGCAGCTGTACGTCGGCGACGAGGTGACGCAGGATGTCGTGCGGCCGGTGAAGGAGCTGAAGGGGTTCCACAAGGTGGACCTGGCGCCGGGCGAGTCGCAGGTCGTGCGCTTCACTCTGAACACGCACGACCTCGCCTGGTACGACGTGCACCGCCGCGCGTGGATCACGACGCCGGGCAAGTATCGACTGTACGTGGGCAGCTCGGCTGCGGACATCCGCGCGACACGGCTGCTCAACTGGATCGCGCCGGTCGACGAGCGCGCCCCGATCGAGGAGTCGACGTTCGAGGACGATCTTTGAACAGCGGAGGAAGAATGGACGGGATTAACGGGATTAACGGGATTAAAAGGCGAAGAGACCTCTCACCCACACTGTCTCTCCGCTTCTTCAATCCCGTTAATCCCGTTAATCCCGTTAATCCCGTCTAATCTTCCTCTCCGAGAATCTGCCCGTGGCAACCACCATCGACACAGTGACTGGAACTTCGGCGACCGCGGGCGCCGATCGCATCCCGCTGCCGCGGATCATCGGTTACGGCATCGGCGATTTCGGCTTCAACTTCTACTGGTTCTCGCTGACGCTGTTCCTGTCGTACTACTACACCGACGTGCTCGGCCTGCCCAGCGGCGTCGCGGGTCTGATCGTCGGTCTCTGCCTGATCTGGGACGGGCTGATCGATCCGGCGATCGGCGTGCTGGCGAACCGCACGCGCACGCGCTGGGGCAAATATCGACCGTACCTGCTGCTCGGCAGCGTGCCGCTCGCGGTGAGCTTCGCCCTGATGTTCGCGCCGACCGGGCTCGAAGGCGCGGCACTGATCGGTTACGCGTTCGCCACGCAGGTCCTGTTCCGCACGATGTACGGCCTCGTCAACATTCCGTACAGCGCGCTGATGGCGACGATGACGCGCGATTCCATGCAGCGCAACTGGCTCGCGGGTGTGCGCATGATCTGCGCGTTCCTCGGCACGGCCGTCGTCAGCTACTTCACGCCGCAACTGGTCGCATATTTCACGAGCGGCGGCCGCACCGCCGGCTACTTCGGCGCGACGGCAGTGCTGGCGGCGATTGCAACCGTGTTCACGATCGCGACCTTTGCAGCGACGCGCGAAGACTCGTCGATCACGCACGCGCAGGAGCAGCCGCCGCCGGTTCGCGAGCTGTTGCGCATGATCGCCAGGAACGTGCCGTTCCTGCAGATCATCGGCGGCATCGCGTTCTTCAGTTTCGCGAACATCCTGGTGTGCTCGGGGCTCGTGTACTACGTGAAGTATTACCTCGGCGAAACCGAGGCGATCGCCGGCCAGGCGGCGAGCCTGATGCAGATCACGATCACGGTGATGATCCTGCCGTGGACGATCGTGGCGCGCTACGTCGGCAAGCGCTGGGCGTGGCAGGCGGGACTGGCGATCGCATTCGCCGGGCTCATCGGCCTGTACTTGTCGGGTGCGCGCGAGACCAGCGTGCTGTACGGCTACATCGTCGTGTACGCGATCGGCAGCGCCTCCATCGGCATCAATTTCTGGTCGATCGTTCCGGACACGGTCGAATATGGCGAATGGCGCACCGGCGTGCGCGCCGAGGCGTTCGTGTTCGGCTTCGTCACGCTGATCCAGAAGATCGCGCTGGGCGCCTCGTCCGCATTCCTCGGCGCGTACCTCGGCTGGGCAGGTTATGTAGCCAATCAGCCGCAGGCGCCGGAGACGGCGCAGGCGATCAAGTTGATGATTACATTGGTGGCGGCCGCCGGCCTGCTCGCGTCCGCGCTGGTGATGCATTTCTACAAGCTCGACGCGCAGGCGCACGCGCGGCTGGTGCAGGAGATTGCCGCACGCAAGCGCGCTCCCGAATCGGTTTGACACCCTCTTCGCCCCCTCAGCAGAATAGCGCCACGCAGTGCGGGGGGATGCGTGAGCGCAACACTGAAAGACGTCGCCCGTGAAGCCCATGTCTCCATGGCATCGGTCTCGCGTGCCCTGAACGGCACCGGCGTCGTTACTGAAGCAATCCGCACGCGAGTGCTCGAGGCTGCGGCCCGCCTGCAATACGTGCCGAACAGCGGCGCGCAGAGTCTCATGACCCGCCGCACCCATACGATCGGCATCGTGTTGCCGACGCTGTACGGCGAATTCTTTTCCGAGCTGATTCGCGGCATCGACGTCGCGGCACGCGCCCGCGGCCTCCACCTGCTGATTTCCAGCACTCACTGCGATGCGACCGAAGCGGGCAACGCGGTGACTTCGCTCATCGGCCGCGTCGACGGCCTGCTCGTGATGTCGCCCTATGTGAACGGCCGCTTTCTGCAGGAACGCGTGCGCGCCACGTTGCCGATCGTGCTCATCAGCACGGTCGACGTCGATCACCAGCACACGTCGTTCTACGTGGACAACTACAGCAGCGCCTACGCAATGGTGGCGCACCTCGCGGGGTGTGGACATCGCACGATCGCGCACATCGCGGGACCGGACGTGAACGTCGATGCCCAGGAGCGACTGCGTGGTTATCGCGCGGCACTCAAGCGCGAGCTCCCCGGCGCTCCCGAATACGTTCTGCGTGGCGATTTCACGGAAGATTCGGGCTATCGCGCCGGCCGCGAGCTGCTGATCACGGCGATGCGGCCCGATGCGGTCTTCGCGGCGAACGACATGATGGCGATCGGCTGCCTGTGCGCGCTGACGGAAGCCGGTTTGCGCGTGCCGCAGGACATCGCGCTCGCGGGATTCGACGACATCCCGACTGCGCGCTTCGTCGTGCCAGCGCTGACGACGGTCCGTGTGCGCATCTCCGACATGGGCGGGCGCGCATTGGACCGGCTTGCAAGCTCCATCGAGAATCCCGCGCAGTTCCAGCCTGTCACCGAAACGGTGCCGGCGGAGTTGATCATCCGCGCCTCGTGCGGCGCGCCGGTGCGTCCCGCGGGCAACCCACGCAGCGCGCCGGTTCAGCGCGTCTAGTGCTGTTGCGACCCGCCGCACCTGCCGATGCAATGGCCGTGGCCAGCGTGCACGTGCGTGCGTGGCAAGTCGCCTATCGCGATCTGTTGCCCGCGGACTATCTCGCGAGCCTGAAGCCGGAGCATCGCGCGTCTCGTTACACATTCGGCGGCACCGATCCGCGCGGACCGATGACGACCGTTGCGCTCGACGATGCCGGAACCGTTCGCGGCTTCGTCACGACCTGCGCCGCACGCGATCAGGATGTGCCGGGATACGGCGAAGTCGCTGCGATCCACGTCGATCCCGAGTTCTGGGGCCGCGGCGTCGGCCAGGCGCTGCTCGCCTCCGCTCGCGCGTACTTGCTCGACTCAGGGTTCAGACGCGCGCTGTTGTGGGTGCTCGTCGGCAACGTGCGCGCCGAGCGATTCTACGAGCAGGATGGCTGGACGCCGGACGGCACGCGACGCATGGATACCGTGTGGGGCGTGCAGGTCAACGATCAGCGCTATCGGCGCGTGCTGTAGTCACATCTGCCGGAACAGGTGCAGGTAGCTGCGGCTCACCGGCAGCACTTCTTCCCTGCCCTTCAAGTGAATGTCCGCAGTCTCGTTCGCGCCGCGCGTGACGTGACTGATCGCGCGCATGTTTACGACGACCGAGCGATGGACCTGCGCGAACTGTGATTCATCCAACTGCGGCAGTAATTCCTTCAGCGGCATGCGCACGACGGCTTCCTTCGGCTGCTGTGCGTCGTCGCGCCAGGCGATCGTCGTGTACTTTTCTTCCGATCTCAGGAAGTCGACATCGTCCACTGAAATCAGGCGCACGGTCTGTCCCACGGATGCGCGCAGCCAGCGTAGCGGCGCGGGGGCCGAGCTCTTCTGCAGACTCGCCGCGAGCTGGTGGAGCAGCGCGTCCGTATTGAGCGCCGGCTGGGCACTGCGCAATCGCTCTTTCAATCGCGACACGGTCTCCGCGAGACGCACGGGCTCGACGGGCTTCACGAGATAGTCGAGTACGCCCTGCGCGAAAGCCTGCACCGCGTACTGGTCATACGCAGTCACGAACACCAGGTGCGCGCGGCGGCCGATGTGACGCGCAGCTTCGACGCCAGTCATTCCCGGCATGTGCACGTCGAGGAAGCAGACATCCGGCTGATGCTCCTCGAACCGGTCGACGGCTTCGCGGCCATTGCGCGCCTGCGCGACGATCTCCAGCTCCGGCCACGTCTGCAGGAGCAGCCGTTCCAGCACCTCGCGCAGCAGGGGCTCGTCATCGGCAATCAGGGCCGTCGGCCGCCGCGACATCATTTCGTCTCCTGTCGAGCCGGAAACTCCAGCTCTGCGCAAACGCCGTGCGGCTTCACTTCGGTGAGTCGCAGCTGCGTATCGCCGCCGAATGCCAGCAGCATGCGCTCGCGGAGCGTCGAAAGTCCCGTCCCCAGGCCGCCGCTCTTCGATTGCAACCCGACGCCGGTGTCCGTAACGCGCACGTGACAGCGGCCGTCGCGCAACCAGACGTCGACGTCGATGCGTCCGCCCTCCTCGCTCGGATCGATGCCATGACGAACGGCATTCTCGACCAGCGTGAGCAGCGTCATCGGCGGACACTGCAGCGAATTTGCCGCCGGCTCGATGTGCAGCGCGAACTTCAGGCGATCGGGAATGCGCATCTGCATCAGCTCCAGGTACGCGCGCACCAGGTCCAGCTCCTGGCCGAGCGTCGTACCGATCTCGTGCATGCGCGGAACAGCTGCGCGGAGGTACGCGATCAGGCTCTTCAGCACGCTCGACGCCTGCGGCGAGCCCGCATCGACGAGCGCCTGGACGTTCGCCAGCGTGTTGAACAGGAAATGCGGCTCGACCTGCGCCTGCAACAGGCGCAGCCGCGTATCCAGCGCCTTGCGTTCGAGCTCGCTCTTCTCCAGCTCGAAGGCATGAGCCTGGTCGCGGGCGAACGCATCGCGTTGCCGGATCATCGCGCCGACTGCAATCCAAGGCGCGAACAGCAGCGCGGTCATGCACAGCTGCGCATAGCCGGTCATGCGCAGCTTGTTCGTGCCCAGCTGGGGATCGCCGCCGGTCGTGATCCAGTACGCAAATGCCGCTGCAAACGGAATCACGATCACAATGCCGAGCAGCTGCCAGCCCCAGCGGGAGAACGGCCGCACGAGCCGCCGCGGCCTATGCTCGAGTGCACCAAACATGAAGAGGGCCGCCATGCCGACGATGGCCGCACGCGCCATCACGACGAAGAACGGCGCCTGATTGCCGATGTTGAGGATCAGGCCGAAACTGAGCGAGACGATGAGCACGAAGCGCGTGCGCCGCCACGCGAAAATCCGCGCGAGTCCTCGGGTGTGGGTGGCTGGTGCAGCGATCGCCATGGCGTGACTATAGACCAACGTTTTGCCCCGTTCGCGGCTCGAACCCCGCCCGCGCGAGCCCAGGACCGCCACTCGTCCGCGCCGGACGTAACTCACCGGCTCATTGCCGTGACTGGTCGCAAGCGGCTGGCCTGCGGCGGGAGCCGCGCTCATAGTCCGCACCGAAGGAGCGCACAACCATGAGATTACGTAACCGCATCCTGGGAATCATCGCGATCGTCCTGGCCCTGGCATTCGCATCGCTGGCCGTCGCGCTCAGTTACAGCTCGAGCTGCGGCGCGGCCGCGCCGTTGCCCACGGGAAGTGAGCCGATGAAAGGTCTCGTCGCTCGCTGCTACGGCGCGCCGGATGTACTCGCGGTCGAAGAAGTTGCCAAGCCGACGCCCGCGGATGACCAATTGCTGGTGAAGGTGCATGCGGCGGCGCTGAACCCGCTCGACTGGCACACCATGCGCGGCTCGCCGTATCTCATGCGCTTGTCGTCCGGCCTCGGCTCGCCTCACGACGCGCGTGTCGGCGTCGACTTCGCCGGCACGGTCGAAGCCGTCGGCAAGAGCGTCACGCACTTCAAGCCTGGCGACGAAGTGTTTGGCGGAGCCGATGGCGCTGTCGCGGAGTACGTCGTGGTTCGCGAGAGCCGCGCAGTCACGCTCAAGCCCGCGAACATCACGTTCGAGCAGGCCGCATCGGTACCGGTTGCCGCGATCACCGCATTGCAGGGTCTGCGCGACAAAGGCGGAATCAAGGCCGGCCAGAAGGTGCTGATCAACGGTGCGTCGGGCGGCGTCGGCACGTTCGCTGTCCAGATCGCGAAACACTATGGCGCGGAAGTCACGGGTGTCTGCAGCACGCGCAACGTCGAGCTGGTGCGCTCGCTGGGCGCCGACCATGTCGTCGACTACACCAAGGACGACTTCACGAAGAGCGGTGAGCAATACGACATCATCCTCGACAACGTCAGCAACCGCTCGCTCTCCGAGCTGCGCGATGTGCTCAAGCCGACGGGTCACCTCGTCATCGTCGGCGCCGAGAAAGGCGACTGGATCGGGCCGCTCATGCCGGTGATCAAAGCTTCGGTCGTCGCGCCGTTCGTCGACCAGAAGATGGGATTTTTCATTGCGCGGCTCGAGCCCGCCGATCTGCAGCTGCTAGGCGACCTGATGGGCAGCGGCGCGCTGACGCCGGTGATCGATCGCCGCTATGCCTTCGACGATGCCGCTAAAGCAATGGAGTATCTCGAAGGCGGCCGCGCCCGCGGCAAAGTCATCGTGAACATCCAATAGGGAGTCATCGATGACCACTGCGAAGAATGCCGGCCGCGTCGCCGGCGCGCTCATCCTCGTCCAGGGTATCGGCGGTTACGTCGTGAACTTTGGCCTGATTGCGCCCGCGACCGCGCCGCCGGGCTTTCTCATCAACGCCGCGCCGCACGCATTGCGCGTTGGCATGACTGCGCTGCTCGGCATCGTCGCTGGCGCGCTCGCGATGGCGATCGCACTCACCGTCTGGCCCGTATTCAAGAAGCACAGCGAACGCACGGCACTGTGCTTTCTCGCGCTCGGCACTGCCGCGCTGGCGCTGGCCGTTGTCGAGAACGGCAGGCTCATGTCGATGTTGTCACTGAGCCAGGCATTCGCGGCGTCCGGCGCCACCGATCCCGCCGCATTCGAAGGTCTGCGCGGTGTCGTGGCGGCGGCACGCAACTGGGCCCACTTCACGCACCTGATCATCGGTGGGTCGACGTTCTTCGTGCTCTACGCGACGGCGTTTCGCTTCGCTCTTATACCGCGTGTGCTTGCGGGGTTCGGCATGGCGGCAGTCGCGCTGCAAATGGCGACGGTAGCCACGCCGTTGCTGGGAGGACACGTCGTGTTCCCGCTCCTCGCGCCTGCGGGGATCGCGAACTTGGCGCTGGCGGTGTGGCTGCTGGCGAAGGGATTTGCCAGCAAGGATCCCGACGCGCTGCGCACGTCGGGACCGAACCCTCACTTCACGTAAGCGCGCACGACACCTTCGAGAAACTCCTGCCCTTCGTACAGCGACTGCACGCGCCGCTTCTCGTTCAATCCGTGCGCGTTGGTCTCGTCGGGCTTGGAGAACATGCCGCTCATGCCGTACGTCGGGATGCCGGCGTTCATCAGGAAGCGGCCGTCGGTCGCGCCCGCGCTCATCATCGGCGCCACCGGCACGCCCGGCCACAGCTTCGCGGCCATCTTCTTGACCGGGCCCATGATCTCATCCGTCAGCGGCGGCGCCGACGAGCCGTCGCGACGACGCACGATTGCGACCTTGACCTGCTCATCGCCGATCGCTTTCTCCAGCGTCTCCTTGACCTGCTCTGGCGTCGTGCCTTGCATGACGCGACACGACAGCGTGATCGTCGCTCGCTGTGGTAACGCATTGGCTGCATGACCGCCCTCCATCTGCGTCGCGACGCACGTGGTGTGAACGACGGCGTTGTAACTCGGATCCTTCATCAGCTGCTGCAGCGCCGCCTCGTCCTCGGGATTCTTCGCAAGCGCGCTCATCGCAACTCCCGTCTCGCCGCCGATCAGCGGACCGCTCACACGGAAATACTCGCGCACGACCGGTGTCACCTGCACCGGGAACGACAGCTGCCCGACTTTCTCTGCCGCGGCCGCCACGCGATAGATTGCGTTGTCCGGCACAGGGCGCGAGGAGTGGCCGCCCGGGTTCGTGACCTCGAGCGTGAACACCTGGTGGATCTTCTCGCCCGCCTGCACCTGCAGCGTCAGCGGCTTGCCGTCCGCGGACAGCAGCCCGCCCGCGCCTTCGTTGAGCGCGAACGCGGCATCGATCAGCTCGCGATGATTCTTGAGCAGATAGTCGACGCCGTTGACGCGATTCGAAGTCTCTTCGCCGCACGTCAGCGCCATGACGACATCGCGCTTCGGCTTGAAGTTGCGCTCCTGCTTCAGGCGGATCATCAGGTCGAGGAACACCGCAGCCATCGACTTGTCGTCGGCGGACCCGCGGCCGTAGAAGAAACCATTTTCCTCGATCAGCTTGAACGGATCGCGCTCCCAGTCCGCACGGCGCGCGTCGACCACATCGATGTGTGCGAGCAGCAGCACGCCCTTCTTCGCGGGATTCTTCGCGTGGATGCGCGCGACGATGTTGCCGTCGTCGGGCTTGCCATCGGGGATCACGACCTGCACGTCGTCGGCGCCGAAGCCCGCGGCCTTCAGCCGCGTCTCGGCGGCGCGCACGACCTTCGTGCACGAGCCGGTCGACTGCGAGGAATCGATCTCGACCATCTCCTTGTAAATCTCACGAAGCGATTCGCGGCTGGCAGCGGCGTCCGCGGCCAGCACCGGAACAGTCAACGTCAAGGAAAGTGAAGCGGTGAAGAGAGCAATGGGTGTTTTCATGGTCGCGCAAGGATACATATTTTCGATGGGCTGCCTAGCCGTGGAACATTCGCCGGCGTGCGCGGACCAAGTTCCCAGCGACTGCGAGGGAGGATCCATCCGGTGGCAAAAGGCGCGGCAATTCGCGAACCGCATCGCCCGGTGCTGTTCGCGCTCGCGCTGCTGATACACGCCGGCCTGTTCGCGCTGCTCTCGAGCGAACGGCACACGAGACTCGAATCTCCCGAGCGACGAACGGTGCTCGTGTTCCTGCCTGCGCCGCCGCCGCAGAGTGCGTCGCTCGAAGTTACGCCGCCTGCTCCGCCGCGTTTGCCGGAAACAGCGCCGCCCTCTGCCACCGCACCCGAATTGTTCGCACCGCGCACGAACCAGCCGACGCAGGTCCCACCGGCCATCGATTGGCGCGGCGATGCAGAGGCCATTGCTCGCGAACATGCACGCGCGGCGGAAGCCGGACGCGAGCCCGAGAAAGACGCTCCGGCGAAGAAGAAGCCGGAATTCGCCTGGTCGCATTCCGCCACGCATCGCATCGAGCCGATGGAGAACGGCGGCTTCGTTGTATGGATCAACGACCGGTGCGGCGTAGCGGTCAGCGGCCTCGCGATGCCTTTCTGCATGTTCGGCAAGAAGCCGGCGCGGGGCGACCTGTTCGAGCACATGGACGACCCACCCACGCCGGGCGACTGGAAGGACGAATGACGACAGGGTAGCCTGCGGACCATGGCGCCCGATCCCGCACTGATTCCGCTGCACGAGTGGGAGAGCTTTTACGTCATCGTCGGCACGTCGGCCGCGGCGCTGACCGGCCTGATGTTCGTCGTCATCGCGGTCGTCGCGGATGCCGGTCCGCGCGCCGCCAGTTCGCTCGGCATCTCGACGTTCATCACTCCCACGATCCTGCACTTCTGCGCCGCTTTGCTGATCTCCGCGATCCTGAGCGCGCCGTGGCATGAGCACATCCCCATCCAGCTTGCGCTCGGCGCCTGCGGACTCATCGGGCTCTTCTACTCGCTGCTGGTCTTGCGCGGCACTCGCCGTGTGACGAACTACAGCATGGTGCTCGAAGACTGGATCTGGCACGTCGTCATGCCGCTGCTCGCGTACGCCTCCATCATCGGTACCGCAATCCTCTTCGCGAGCTACACGATCGTCGGCTTGTTCATGGCCGGTGGCGCCGCAACGCTGCTGGTGTTCATCGGCATCCACAACGCCTGGGATACCGTTACCCATCTCACGCTGCAACGCCTGCAACGCGAACAGGAAAAGCCGGACAAGTAATCGGCTGTCGGGAACGAGTGCCCTCGTTCGTCATTAGGGTATGGCCGGCGCGTTCAGCGCGGCCCTGTGGTTCAACCGACTACTCCAATGGAGCCGACTGTATGAAGAAGTACTGTGCGATCTATCTCGGCACGCAAGCCGGAATGGAGAAATGGAAAAAGCTGGACGACGCCACTCGCAAGCAGCGCGAGCAGCAGGGCATGAAAGCCTGGGGAGACTGGGCGAGCAAGAACCAGGCCGCGATCGTCGATCAGGGCAGCCCGCTTGGAAAGACCAAGCGCGCCGACGCAAGCGGTATCAAGGACACGAGGAATGACCTCGCGGCCTGGACGATCGTGCAGGCCGAGTCGCATGAGGCTGCGGCCAGGCTGTTCGAGAATCACCCGCACTTCACGATCTTTCCCGGCGAAGCGATCGAGATCATGGAGTGCCTGCCGATCCCCGGCCAGTGAGCGTCAGCACGAAGCGCCGCTAGCGGATCAGACCCGCTCGATAGTCGCTGAACACCGGCGCCCATGCGAGCAACTCGCGCGCGCGGCTGTTCCGAACCCGGAACGACGGCATCGCCGCGCGTCCACCAGGCTGCGGCGGTGCGCTGCCCGCGATGACACATACATGCGTCAGGATGTCGCGCCAGCGTGCGGGTTGATCGTCCGCAATGATCAACGCCTGCCGTGAGGGCCAGCGGGCAATAGCAGCGACCGTGGCCGCTGCCATGTCCGTGATGTGCACGAGCGAGAGATAGTCGTTGCCTTCCGCTGGCAACCGCAGCTTGCCGGCGCGCGCTCGCGAGAACCAGTCGTCGTCGAAGCCCGTGCCGGGACCGTAGAACAGGCCGCCGCGCAGGATGAGCCAGTCGAGATTCGTCTCGACGACTGCTGCCTCCATCGCGCGGACGGCGGCAATCGCAGCACCCGCGATGCCCTCGCCGACCGGATGAAACGTCGTTTCGTCCGCCCAGGCATCGCCGCCGCCAGCATGAGTCATCGCGATGCTCTGCTGCAGGATGCGCGGCACGCCGGCGTCGCGGCAGGCGCGCACGAAAATCGGTGTGCCTGCGCGACGCAGGTGATCGTTCTTCGCAAAGTCGCCCCCTTGCGTGCCCGGCGCCGGCAGACTGGTTGCGAGATTGATCGCGACATCGCAACCGGCGAGCCCGGCGCGCAACGATGCTTCGTCGAAAATATCGGCCGCAGCCAACTCTGCTCCGCAGGCCACCGCGATCGCAGCCGCCTCGGGCCGACGCACGAGCGCGCGCACGCAATAGCCCGCTGCAACGAGCCGCGGCACCAGGTGACGACCATAGACACCGGTAGCCCCGAGCACAGCAATTCGCGCGTTCATGGCACTACTTTATATGCAGCGCCGCCGTCCGTCCGCCCGGATCGTAGCTCGCCGCGCCCGGACCGCAGCTCGTCTCAAACGCCAGCAGCGGCTCCGGTCGGCGGCGCACAGTGACGCCATGCAAGCCGAAGCTCAAAGAGACGACAGCCTGCTGGTCGCGCAGCTCACCGAACGCGTTGCCAATACTGCGGACGAACGCGCAGCGCGACACGCGTACCGTCGCTACTTCAACCGGCTGCGCTCGCAGCTTTCGATGTATCCCACGGGCTCGCGACCTTCCCAGGTGTTCGAGTCGGCGGCGGCGACTTCCCGCTCGCTTGCAGCAACTTGCCTGCCGCTGGCAATTGCCGTCGCGATGCATCTCTATCCGTTCTGCGTCCTGCATTGCGTGCCGATTCCGCTGCTGAGCGTCGCGCGACTCAAGCGTGCGCTGCTGTTGCGCACGATCCGGCGGCGGGGACTTCTCCTCGCGAATACGGGCAGCGAGCGGATCCACGGCACGACCACTCCTTTGATCGCCACGAGAGCCGCCGACGGCGTCTTCATCAACGGCCGGTGCGAATACCTGTCGTTGAGCAGCATTGCCGATATCGTGCTGTTCAAGGCCGAGCTGGCGGAAACGAATCACACAGTGCTGTGCGCGGCCGATCTGCGCGCCAGATCGGTGCGCATCGGACCGTGGAAATTCAAAGGCGCGATGGAGCTGTCGGACACGTCGTCGGTGACGTTCGTCGATCATCACGTGCCGAACGGCCACTACCTGACGCTGCCCGATCACGCCGAGCTCGGCTGCATCTCGGACTACCAGCGCGCGTGGTTTCACCTGTTCATCGCCGAGATCTATCTCGCGCGCGTCGAGCACCTGCGCAGCGCCTGCGAGTTGCCCGAGACGGCGGAGCACAGCGTCAATCGTGGCGAAGTGGCCCGTCTGCGACGGCAGTCGTTGCTACTGCTGGATGAGTATTCGATCGGGGCGGACATGGCGCCGCTGACGCGCACGACGGCAGCGCTGAAACTGCGCGTCTCGATGATGTCGCAAACGACGTCCGCCACGCTTCGCAGCCGGGGCTTGGTCGAAGAGGCCGGCGGGCTCGGCTACATCCGCTCGCAACCCACCGCCGACGAAAAGATCCTGCGAGGCTTCGGCGTTCTAAGCTTCGCGACATAGTTTTCGGTCGAAAGCGGCCAAGGCCCTTTCGACAACGCCGGCAAAAGGCGCGACTTTTGCCGGCTAGTTTTCCCCTGTCGCCTGCTGCTTCATGGCTTCTACAGCGGCATCGTCCTTCGGGGCTTCCTGTGCCTTCTTCGCTTCGCGCATCTTGCGCATGATCTGCAGAGCGTTCGCCATCTCCGTCTTCGACAGGGCGCCGTCCTTGTCCGCGTCGACCATCGGCAGATAACCGACAACTGGCTTGAAGCGCGGATCGTTGCGGAATTCCGCCGCCGTCAGCTTGCCGTCGATGTTGTCATCGAGCGCGCCGAACGTGACGTTCTGCTGCAGCTCCTGGAACCACTCGTCATGCCGCTCGGCGGTCGTTTCGCCTTTGAAGCGGAAGCGAGCGAAGGTGAACAGCATCTCTTCGGACGTCTGTTCGCCGAACGTCACGTGCTTGTGCGGATCCGGGTTCGCGACGTTCGAGGTCGAGTTGTCGTAGACGTAGTCGGCGATCAGCAGCGAGCCCTTCGGCACTTCGAGCAGGTCCTGGAAGTGATATTCGCGCTGCCACGAGAAGTAGTAGCGCGGCTGATTCAGCAGCACCTTCTCGCTGCCGTCCGGATAGCGGATACGCAACTTGGTCGAGTAGCAGCGCGAATGGCAGTGCGGCTGCACGCCGAAGACCTCCGCGTCGTGCGGGAACTCGATGTACGCCGTTTCCTGGTGACGCGATTCGCCCGCGGGAATCTCCAGCGAGAAGTCGGTGATCGAAGCCTGGCGCAGGATGTACTTCGGCTCTTCCTTATAGAAGTAGTAGCCGACTTCGGTCGTGTCCGTGATCGGCCTGCCGATCGGCGTGTAGTGCATCTGGTAAGCGAATGAGCCGCCGGGCGGGAGATAGATGCCCGTGTCCGCGGGCGTCAGGTTCGGCGCGCCGCCCGGGCCGTAGCCGCCGAGCGCGACGTTCCACGAGAAGCCGCGGCCGTTCGGATCGACTTTCGGAATCCAGCCGGCGAGCGCGTGGTGAACCGCTGGCGTCGCATTGGCCCACGCTGTCGCGCGCAGCCATCTGCCTTCGGGAATCTGCGTCGCGACCGAGCGATCCTGGTAGTCGACGACTCCGGTCTCCGGCACCTGGAACGCGGGAATCTGCACGACCACGTCGGGCTCGCCGAGCGGCCACTTCGGCGCCGGCTTGGCCGCGTCCGGCAGCGGATCTGCGCCTTCGCCGCGTGGCGCACCGGCTTCGACCCAGTTGACGATCAACTTCACTTGCGCGTCGGTGAGCCGCATGTCGTCGGTCCACATCGCACCGTGACGATCGGAGTGGTACGGAGGCATGCGCTTGGTGCGCAGCACCTCGCGAATCATCGGCGCGAAGCCCTTCACGATGTCGTAGCTGTTCATCGCGAACGGACCGAGGCCGCCCTGCGTGTGGCACACGACGCACTTGTCGGCGAGCACCGGCGCGACTTGCGTCGCATAGTCGATCTTTGCGAATTCCGCGGTCTGCGCGCGATCCGGGAAGTCGATCGACGTTCCCTTTACCGCAGCTTCGCTGACCGGCGCCGGCTTGCCGTCGAGCACTGCGTTCAACGCGGCAGTGAGATTCGCTTTCCGGTTCTTCTTCTGTGCGAACGAGTCGTCGATCGGGCCGTGATAGGCGACGGTCCAGGTTTTCGTTTCGACCACGAAGACTTCCGCGGTCGTGGTTACGCCGAGCGCGCGGCCGACCAGCTGCAGCTCGTCGGCGAGCACCGGCAAGTCCGCGGAGCCCGGCGTGCCGACGAACTTGTCGTGCGGCGACTTCAGCGACGAGTCGAGCATCATGAACTGCACGCTCTTGCCCTTGAACGCCTCGCGCACCTTATTCAACGCGGTGACGGCACGCGCCGAAACTGCGTCCCCGTCCGCCGAGGTCACGAGCACGATGGCCGGGCTGGCCGTGTAGTAGTAGAGCTCGTGGCCCATGCCGGTCTGGTCCGCCAGCATGAAGTTGTCGACCCTGGATCCGGCGAGCGCCGCACCTTCGGCGCCGGCGGCATTCCACAGGATCGTTGCAATTGCAGCGGTCAGGCCGGCAGCGAGGCGACTACGCTTCTTCGAGCGACTCATGGTGTTCCCCCTCAGGGGGACGACACCCCTGATTTGTCGCCCGAATCTATCACCACGCGCGCCGGTGCGTCTTGGCTGACACCGGCGCGCGGGGTCGAGGCAGGTCCTGCGGACCTTTAGATTTGTCGAGACATCTTCAGCGGGTAGTGGCCGGCACGCTCGCAGGCGTCTGCGCCTGCGGTGCGACTTTCACCAGGCCGCCCAGCCCGTCGCCCGACAAGCCCACTTCCTTGATGAGCTGATCGACGACCGGCGCATACGCGCGGTACTTGAGAGCTGCGCCGACCGCCTGCTCGGCGAGATTGCCGGACGCCGCGGCAGGCGTTCCGTCGCCGGCATGCGCGCTGCCCGCGCCGCTGTTCAGCCCTTCGACCTGCATGATGCGAATCGAGTCGATGTTCTGCATCGGCTTGACCGCCTGCTCGATGATGCGCGGCAACCCCTGAATCAGCGCGAGCTTCTCCTGCAGCGAGATCTGCGCGTTCGACAGCATGTTGATCGCCTCGTTCAGCGCGCGCTTGCCGGCCGCTTCCGCTTCGTAGTTCTCGCGGTTCGCCTTGGCCAGCGTGCGGATGGCCTCGGCCTTCGCTTCCGACGCTTCCTTCTCGGCCAGCGCCGAGACTTTCACGCCGATCGCCTGGCGCTCGGCCTCCTGCGAAGCGAGCACGAGCGTGACCTGCTTGTCGCGCTCGGCCTTGGCCACCTCTTCCGCGGTCTTCACCGCCTGCTGCGACCTCACGGCATCCGCCAGCGCAAGGTTGGCGCTCGCCTCGGCCTTCGACTGTTCCTCCGACTTCTGCGCGACGGAGATTGCCTTGCTCTGCTCGGCGATCTGCGTCGCCCGCTGCTGCTCGATCGACGCGATCTGCACCTCGCGCTCAGCTTCCACTTCACGCTGGCGCACCGCCTGCTGCTTCGCGACCTCGGCCTCGCGGATCTGCCGCTGCGCCATGATCTTCGCTTCCTCCGCCTCGCGCGTTTTGGCGGCCTGCACTTTGGCGACGGTCGCAGCCTGCTCCGCCTCGCGCGCCGACACGTCCTGCGACTGCGCGAGCTCGGCAAAGCGCTTCTGGCGATCGATCTCCAGCTGCAACTGCTTGGCCTCGAAGTTCTTGCGCGAGATCGCCACGGACGTGTCCTGCTCGATCTCGTTGCGCTCCTTGGTGCGCCGCTGCGTCTGCTCCGTGAGGCGCGTCAGGCCCTCGGCGTCGAAAGCGTTGTTCGGATCGAAGAACTGCATCGCCGTCTGGTCGATGCGCGTCAGCGACACGCTCTCGAGCTCCAGGCCGTTCTTCAGCAGGTCCTCGCTGACGGCGTTCTGCACGCCCTGAATGAAGTCCTGCCGCTTGTCGAGCAGCTCCTGCATCGTCATCGAGACCGCGGCAGCGCGCAGCGCGTCGACGAACTTGTCCTCGACGAGCTGCGACAGCTGATCCGGATCCATCGTGCGCACTCCGAGCGTCTGCGCGGCGTTCGCGATGCCTTCCTTCGTCGGCACGACGCGCACGAAGAACGCGACGACCACGTCGACGCGCATGCGGTCTTTCGTGAACAGCGAGTCCTTGCCGAAGCGCGTCACCTCGAGCTTGAGCGTATTCATGTTCACGAGAATCGTCTCGTGCAGCACGGGGAACACGAGCGCGCCGCCGTCCATGATGATCTTCTGTCCGCCCAGGCCCGTGCGCACGAAGGAGCGTTCCTTCGATGAGCGCCGGTACAGGCGCGCCACGATCAGGCCGACGACCAACAGCGCGAGAAAGGCGATGCCGGTCAGAATCAGGTTGTCCATCATGAGTAGGTTCGTCATCCGTTTGTCTCCCAGTTGCCCGCGAATTCTTCGTGCTCAGAGCAGGTCCGGCCAGGGATTGACCCCGGCGGCGAAGCGGCTGCCAACGATCTGCTTCGTCAGCAGGACGCGCTCGCCGCTCTGGAACTGCATTCCTTCGGTGTCAGGCTCGACCATGACGTACAGTGTCTGGCCGTGCTCGTTCACGACTCGCGCCTGCGCCGGGTAACCGGTGCGCGCCGTGCCGCCAATGATCGTGGCAACGCGGCCGACGAGCGAGTCGAACGAGACGGCGAACGTCTGATCCTGCGGAATCACACGCGCGAGGCCGGCGCCGAGGATGCGTACGATCGGCAGCGTCGCAACGAAGGCGACCGGCACCGCGACGAGCGGCGGCAACCAGATGCCGAAGAAGCGATGCGCAACCATATTGAGCGCGAAGCCAGTGAGCGCAAACGCGGCAAGGAACAACACGAGCAGCACGAGCAGCGGCACGCGTCCGACGTACAGCCAACCGAGCAACTTGTCGAAGGGACCGTGCAGATGATCCGGGTTGGGGAGCGCGTGGTGCAGGGTTTCGGAGAGATTTGCTCCGACGACCATCGCAATGCCTTCCACGATTGCGATGAGCAGCATGAGGAAAGCGGCTGTCGTGAACGGCCAGGTTTCTGCAGCGAAGAGCACGGTTTGCGGTGGTTACCCCTTATCTCTCGCGACGGTTGCTATTTCACGCGCTCAGCAGGGCGATCACAAGAGAATGCCGGTGAATGGCCAGCGTCTGCCGGCGAAGAATTTACAGCGCCATCCACGAAAACAGCGTATAGGCGAGCGCCACGACGAACAGCGAGCCGAAGATCAGCTTGTTGTGCCGGGCGAGCAGCAACGGCAGGAAGATGTCGAAGTTGTCGTGCCGATCCGCCGTGTAACGCGCCGCCACGTCGGTCAACGGACAGCGCCAGCGATTGACGACGAGAATGGCGACCTCGACCAGCACGATCGCGATCAGCACGAAGGACAGGAAGAAGTTGCCCGCGTATGTCGCAAACGGGATGGCAACGATGCAGACCACGAAGAACGCCCACGCCACCGTGTGCACGATCTTGACGATCCGCAGCGCGGTCGACGGACTCATCTCGCAGCGCTACACGCGCATGAACGCATACATGCTCGCGACGGAGATACCGAGCACGTAGAACACCATGTACGCCGCCGCCAGCGCCACGAGGCCGAGCACGGTCTTGAGGATGCCTGCGCGATAGACGCGTCGCGAAGCGATGAACAAGTAGACCACGCTCCACACATAGATCGCGAAGTCGAAGAGCTCGCCGATCATTGCCCTTGGGCCTGCGAGCGCCGCAATTCCCGCCCCGAGCAACAGCGCGAGCGCACCGGTGAGGTAAAAGAACGACTGGAAATGCAGGACGAATACGAGATTCTCGAGATACAGCGGCCGCTGGCGTCGAAACACCCAGAACTGCACCAGGGCGACCAGCGGCAGCACCGCAAACATCACCTTCGGCAGCAAGTTCTCCATCGCCGTGGTGAGCGCACGCCGATCGTCGCTCAACGCGCGGACGCACCGGTTCTCGAGATCCGGCACGAAGCGCAGGACCCAGCCGGGATTGGCCGCGAGCTGTGCACAGTCGGTCGCTTGCATCTCACGCCCTCCAGTGCTCACGACTCTCGACGACGGCGCCTCGAACACCGACGCGAGAACGAAGTAGACGAGCGAGATCACCAGGTAGGTCCGAAACGGCGGTGTGTACGAGCGCCGCTTGCCGCCCAGGTACTGTTCAGTGAGCAAGCCCGGCCGTGTCACCAGCTGACGCAGCGTGCGCCAGAACGAGGAGTCGACGTGGAACACCCCTTCGACGAACTCGTGCAGGAAGTGGCCGAAAGAAAGCGACCCGTGGCTGTCCTGCCCGCAGCGGCTGCAATACCGATCGGCGAGCGCCGCGCCGCAGTTGGCGCAGTGAGTGGTTCCCCCGGACGCGTCTTTCATGACGATTCGCTTCGTTGGCGTTTGCACGCAAGTGTACCAAGCGCATGCGCGGCGTCCTATGATGGCGCAAAGCTCCACCAACGAGATCGGCCGTGAACAGGATCACTGTCCGGGGAACCGACGGCACCGAGCGCACCTACACGCTGCACGGGAAGCTCGCTATCGGCCGCGATCCGGGCAGCGGTATCTGCCTGCACGACGCCCAGGTCAGCTGGCAGCACGCGGTGCTGAGCTACGAAGAAGGTACATGCGTGGTCGAGGACCTCGGCAGCTCCAACGGCACGTTCGTCGGCGCCGAGCGCGTTCGACGTCAGGTGCTGAACGTCGGCGAAGTCGTGCGGATCGGTCCCTACGAGCTGGCGCTGCAGCTGCAGGCGACGCCGTCGCCCACTTCCGCGAGCGAACACACGATGTTCGACATGGCTGCGTTTCGAGCCGCACCCGCAGCTCAACGCAGCGCGGACCAAACTGCCAAGCAGCCGATGTTCACTCGCGACCGCTCACTCACGAACTGGCTGCGCTTCACGCCGCTGTCGGAGAGTTATCGAACGGCGAGCCTGCGGCAGGAGATCATTGCCGGCCTGACCGTCGCGGCGCTCGTGGTTCCGCAAGGCATGGCCTATGCACTGCTCGCGGGTCTGCCACCGGCGATGGGTCTGTACGCCTCCATTCTGCCGATGATCGTGTACGCGCTCGCAGGCAGCGGTCGGCAAACTTCAGTGGGACCAGTCACCGTCGACTCGCTGATGCTGGTGTTGGGACTCAGCACGTTGGCGACAGCCGGCACGGGTTCCTTCATCGCGCTCGCGATCATGTTGACTGCGTTGATCGGCGCGATTCAGCTCGCAATGGGCGCGCTGCGCCTCGGGTTCCTCGTCAATTTCCTGTCGTATCCAGTGCTGGCGGGATTCACCTCCGCGGCAGCGGTGATCACAGTGCTCGGCCAGTTGAAGCACGTGCTCGGAATCAGTGAGCCGCAACAGGCCGAGCTCTATCGCACCGTGAGCGATGTGATCGTGCACGCCGGGCAGTCGAATCCGATCACGGTCGTGATCGCGATCGCGTGCATGGTTGCGCTCTGGGCCGTGCGACGCTGGGCTCCGACGGCGCCGGGCGCGTTGGCGCTCGTGGTGGTCTCGACGGTCCTTGCCTACGCGTTGGGTCTCGACGACCGCGGAGTCAGCGTGCTGGGTCCGGTCACCGGCGGCTGGCCGACGCTGAGCGTGCCGACGATGCACTGGGCGGAGATCCGGCAGCTGATACCGCTCGCGTTGACGATGGCCCTGGTCGGCTTCGCGCAGACGATCTCGGTCGGCAAGTCGCTCGGCAACAAGTTCGGTTACGACATCGACGCCAATCGCGAGCTCACAGCGCTCGGTCTGTCCAATCTGACATCGAGCGTGTCGCATGGCTACGCGGTCTCCGGGAGTCTTGCTCGCTCGGCGTTGAATGCGGCGGCCGGCGCGCGAACGCAGGTGGCCGCGATCGTTTCGGCTCTATGCGTCGGCGTCACCACGTTGTTCTTCACGCCGCTGTTTCACTATCTGCCGCAGGCAACGCTCGCCGCGATCCTGATCGTGTCCTCGCTGCGGCTGATCGACACGCGCGAGATCCGCTACCTGTTCAAGGTGAAGATCACCGAAGGTATCCTGCTGGTGTTCACCTTCGTCGCGACGCTGGCGCTCGGCATCATGCCGGGGCTGCTGCTCGGCATAGTCGCGTCGATCCTGCTGTTCATCACGCTCAACACGCGGCCCAACACCGCGATTCTCGGCCGTCTGCCGAACACCAACATTTTCCGCAACGTGCAGCACTTCCCGGAAGCCGAGACGATCCCGGGTCTGGTCATCCTGCGCATCGACGCTTCGCTGTACTTCGCGAATACGGTGTTCCTGAAGGAGAAGGTGCACGAGATCTGCCGACAGCACGCCGCCGATCTCAAGGCCCTGATCCTGGACGCGAGCGCCGTCAACGACCTCGATTCTTCCGCCGACACCGCGCTGCATCAGCTCTCGGCCGAGTTCAAGAAGAAGGGCATCGAGTTCTACATCGCCGGTGTCAAAGCGCCGGTGCGCGATGTGATGAAGCGCTCCGGCCTGTACGCCGTGCTCAGCAGCGACCACTTCTTTTTCACAATCGATGCCGCAGTCAAACGCTTTCAGGACAAGACTCGCCACCGTCAATGAGGTAGGCTAAAGCCATCCAGGAGGGATTCGCGATGAATACTTCTGCCGTACGCGCTTTCGCCGCCACTCTCGCTCTCATCGCAACGTGCGCTCTCGCCGCGGACGAGGAAGCAGCAGGCTGCCAGCGCCCGCAAGTCACGACCCGCGAAACCGAAGGATCGGGCGACGGCGGCATCACGGCCGCAAGGCACGCCGCGACCGCGAGCAAGCGCTTCGAGATGATGGACACGAACAAGGACGGCAAGGTCAGCGCAGCGGAAATCAACGCGAGCCACGGTGCGGAAAGCATCGTTTGGGCAAATCGTCCCGCTTCGGCCGCCGACAAGGTTCGCAGCCTCGACAGCAATCGCGACGGTGTGCTCACTCCTTCGGAGTACACCAAGGGCTCGCAGCGAATGTTCGATGAGCTGGACGTCGACGGCAACGGCGTGCTCACGCCGTCGGAGATGGTGATCGATCCGCGCTAGCTGCGTCCGCGCTACGGCGGAGGCCGCTCCAGCGAGTCCCGCGCCCAGCGGCCGAGATCGGCAGCTGCCTCGTAAGTACTCTGTAAGAACTCCAGCACGGCCGCATCGGGCGATGCTGCCCGGCGTGCGGCTTCGTACGGGAGCACGAACTCCCTGAGCTTCTCGCTGTAGTGCGCGCCTAGCGGCGCCGCCCGGGCGGTCGCGAAGCCTGCCGGCTCCGGATATGCATAAGAATAGAAGCACGCTTCCGGATACAGATCGCCACCGGCCCAGAAACCCGCGCTGCTCACTTCGTGCGAGTACGCCTCGCGCGTGACCCAGTCCGGCAGATGCGGAACGCCGCCCGGATGCGGCGGAGCCGTGCGACCGGAGAACCGCGTGACCGCGAGATCGGCGCTGCCCCAGAAGAAATGCACCGGGCTGCTCTTGCCGATGAAGCGCGCCCTGAACTGCTCGAAGACACGCGTGGTCTGCACGAGCACGCGCCAGTAGCGATTCGCGTACTCGCCGTCGTATGCGCTATGGACTTCGTCCTGGTCGAACGGAATCGGATCCGGCAGCTCGTTCGGCGTCGCGTGAATCTTCACCGGCACGCCGAGCGTCGCGAGCGCGATCATCATGTCGCGATAGAACTGCGAGGTCGTTTGCGGCTGCAGCGGCAGGCTGACCGTACGTCCGTCGACGACGTGCACCAGCAGCCGTTGCCGGATGAAATCGAAATCGATCTGAAACGAGCCCGCGTCGTGCGGAATCAGGCCGGTGCCGATGCCTTGCGCGGTGATGCGCAATGCGACGTGCCACGAGTGATTCACCCACGGACGCTGCACCAGCGCGATCTTGCCGACGATCTGCAGCCACAGGTGCAACGTGGCCGCAGTGTCCCGCCACTCGTCGTAGGGTAACTGCGGCCAAATTGCGTCCTGCTGTTGCGGCATGCGCCTACACTAGCACGGACTCGTCAATGCGCGGACGGCCTGCGATCGTTCCTGGCTGTCGCGCTGCGCTGCCGCGAGTGATTGCCTTCCTGGATCTCTTCGATGATCTTGGCGCTGAAGGCGTCGAGGTCGTCGGGATTGCGGCTGGTGATGATGCCGCGATCGGTGACGACTTCACGATCGACCCACTTGCCGCCCGCGTTCATCACGTCGGTCTTGATGGATTTGTAGGAAGTCACCTGCCGGTCGCGCACTGCATCGACCTCGATCAGCAACCACGGCGCGTGACACACGGCCGCGACGATCTTGCCCGCATCGAGGAAATCCCGAATGAGTTGCAGTGCTTGCGCGTTGACGCGCAGCAAGTCGGGATTGATCTGTCCGCCGGGCAGAACGATCGCGTCGAAATCCTCGGCACTCACTTCGTCGAGTGTCTTGTCGACCGCCACGCTTTCGCCCCAGTCCTTGTGCTTCCAGCCGCGGATCTGACCCTTCTCCGGCGATACGACCACAACTTGCGCGCCCGCGTCCCGCAACTTCTGCTGCGGCACCTGCAGCTCCGATTGCTCGAAGCCGTGCGTCGCCAGAATGACCACTTTCGCTTGACTGATTTCTGCCATCACATACCTCCTTCTCTCAACACTGAGTGAAGGAAGCAGTGGAGTGCAGAGTTCCGCGCTCAACCGTAGCCGAACACAGTGATCCACTCGGATTCGACGACGCGATACCGGTACTTGCCGGTGAGCAGGCGTGAGACGACGCGCATGTGAGCTGCGCCGTAGATGACTGCGATGCGCTTGTCCGCGCCGTTGTTCTCGACTGCCGCGGAAAGGTCGGCGACCAGTTTCGCGTCGCGCGACGTCAGCAGGGCTTCCTGAATCTCCGGCATGCTCTCGAGAAAGTCGACGTCCTTGTTCGACTCCACCTCCTCCGTGCTCATGCGCCGGCCGATCGACGCCCGCGTCCCCGTGAGAAACAGCCACACACCGTACAACGGAGCGAAGGTCAGCATAGCCAGCCGCTGCACGAGCGGCGCCTTGCCCCAAGTGACGGCAAATTGTTCGGCGGTCACGTCAGCATGCACACCGCGGCTCTTCACGAGCGCGTAGTCGAGCCCATCGCTCTGGAGCACCAGGCCAAGCCGTTTGCGACGAGTCGCGATCGCGTACGAGCGGGTCAGCAACCACGATTGCGGCGACCGGACTCCTTCGAACAGCACGACATCGCAGGTCGCCAAGCGCCGCGAGACCTCGGCGTAGTACTCGGCAGCGCCCGCATGAATCATCGGAAACAGGCACACCTCGGGCGACGCAGGCCCGCCGCGCAGACGGTGGCAAGCCGCACGCAGACCGATGATGCTGTTTTCGGTGAACTGCAGTCAGAGACCCTTCAGATGACAGCCACACACACCCACAGCAGCACGAGCGCTGCGCACAGATCCGAGACCATCGCGACGTTCTCGAGTCGATTGCGATGCGCGTGCACCGTGTGATTCACACCGGCGAGGCCGTAGAAAATGCCTCCGGCCAGCGCGCCGGCGAGGCGCCACGACGGCATGAACAGACTGGCGATCCCGATGCAACCGATCGCGACGTTCGCGAAGCCGAGCTCGCGCACGACGAGCTGCGATTCAGCATGCTCGAGACCCAGGATGACCCGCGCCGTGTAGCCGGGTTGCACGATCTGCCTCATGCCGGCGAGGAACAAGCGGCAGCCGACGGCCCAGAACACGAACCACTTGCCGATCAGGGCTGCGTCGATCGACGCGCCCGTCGTCGACGCTTCGATGCCGACCGACAGCAGCGGAAAAGCAAACATCAGCGTTGCAACGACGATGTAGTACATGACCTTGCCGTAGTCATCTTCTCGCTCTTATGTTTGACACCTGGCCGCTGAGCTGCCGGCGCATTCTAGCGCACGATCTGCAGCGTCGCGCGGATCACCGAATACATGCCCAGCACAATCAGGCCGATGAAGAACCACTTGCGGTACGCGCCTGCATGCAAGCGAAGCCGCACGAGCTGGCCGGCATACATGCCGGCGAACACGGGAAGCAGCGCCAGCGTCGATGCACCCGCCGAGGCGACTACGAAATGCCCGGTCCACGCCAGACACGCCGCGAGCGCAAGCATGGCGGTCATGAAGATCAGGCCCATTGCCTGGATCAGCGCTTCGCGCTGCAAGCCGATCGAGTTCAGATACGGCACGAGCGGCATGACGCTGACGCCCGTCGCGCCATTGACGATCCCGGTGGCGAAGCCGACGACCGGCGACGCCCACCGCTCCGCGCTGCTGGACACGTGCAGCTTCGCTGAGAGCATGCCGATCGCTGCGTACGCAATGAGCACGCCGCCCAATGCCAGCGAAACGAGCGAGGTGTGCGAGCCCGTGAGAAAGCCGACGCCGACCACAGTGCCGATGGCGACGCCGATCAGCAGGATCGCGAAACGCGCAGTGACTGCGGCGCGCTGCGGACCCGTCGCGAATTGCCACGCGTTGGTCGCAAGCGTCGGTACGACGATCAGGGTCGCCGCCTCGACCGGCGGCATCGTGAGACTGAGCAGACCCAGCGCGACCGTCGGCAGGCCCATGCCGAACACGCCCTTCACCCAGCCGCCGCAGAACAGCGCGAGCGAGATCAGCAGTACAGTCGATGTCACCCGGGCATTCTAGTTCATAGCACGCGCTGGACGGCTGCGGCGGAGTCCGCGGGCGAGGTGTTGAAGCAGATCTTCGCGCCCGGCGCGAGCCCGTGGACGATGTTCAGCAGCTTCTCGAACAGCAGCAGCTGTTCCTCATCGCGCACGCCCGCGCCGATCAGCACGCAGTCGAACGAGCGCGTGCGCAACTGATCCGTCAGAACGGCCTCGGCTGTCTCGCCGAAATCGACCAGGCAGCTCACGACCTCGTGGCCCAGCCCGCGAATGCGATCGAACTGCGCGTCCAGGTACGCACGCACGATGGCTGGACTGAAGCCGCCCATCTTGTCGGGGCTCACGAACTCCGGGTCGAGACCTAGAACAAGTACAGCAGACATCAATAGCTCCATAAAAACTTCGGCGCTCGTATACTGTCGCGGCAAGCGGGCATGGGGAACTCAAAATGATAAGAACGCGACGAGCGCTACTGGGCGCGCTGACGGTGCTGCCGGCGATTTACTCACGAGTCTGGGCCGCGGAGAACGCAGCCTCGCCCTCACAGGTGTTTCGCAAGGAGGCGGAGCCGATCACCTCAGCGGGTCAGGTGCTCAACGTCATGGACTTCGAGCCGCTCGCGCGCGCCGCGCTGCCGCCTGCGCACTTCGCGTATATCGCGACTGGCGCGGACGACGACCGCACCGTCGCTCACAATCACGACGCGTACTCGCACTACGAGATCCGCTCGCGCCGCTTCAACGACATCAGCCGCATCGACACGACGACGAGCGTGTTCGGCGCGCGCTGGACGAGTCCGCTGTATCTCTCGGCGGTTTCGGCGCAGGGCGCATTTCACGCGGACGCCGAGCTCGGCTCGGCGCGCGCCGCGAAGAGCCGCTCGACGCAGATGATGTTGTCCACCGGCAGCTCGACGCCGCTCGAAGCCGTCCGCGATGCGCGCGGCGCACCCGTATGGCAGCAGCTCTACCCGACGAATGACTGGAAAGTCGCGGCCGCAGTCGTCCGCCGC
Organism: Steroidobacteraceae bacterium; assembly: GCA_035277305.1. GTDB lineage: Bacteria > Pseudomonadota > Gammaproteobacteria > Steroidobacterales > Steroidobacteraceae > Steroidobacter. The sequence goes on from DATEKT010000199.1 coordinate 45,493, forward strand.
GCAGAGGATGTCGGATGCCCGGCGATCGCGCTCACTGTGGATTTGCGCGGCGGCCGTAACAACGAAACGCTCTCGCGCGCGACTGAAGTCGACAACCGGCCGTGCACTAGCTGCCACATCAACAACTCGCACGACATCTGGCGCCGCGGCTCGCTGTACAAGGGCCTCGACATCTCGAAGGTGACTGACCTTGCGCCCATGGACCTCACGCCCGCCTACCTCGACCGGCTGCGCGCGACCGTGAAAGGCAAGCTGATCATCAAAGGCATCATGGGCGGCGAGGACGCCGCCATCGCCGTGGAGCACGGCGCCGACGCGGTCGTCATCTCGAACCACGGCGGGCGCAACGAGGAAACACTGCGCGCGCCGATCGATTGCCTGCCCGAAATCGCAGCCGCCGTGCGCGGCCGCGTGCCCATATTGATCGATGGGGGCATCCGGCGCGGCACGGACATCTTCAAAGCACTCGCGCTGGGCGCGACGGGAGTCGGCATCGGCAGACCGCAGGTCTGGGGACTCGCGGCATTCGGCCAGAGCGGCGTCGAAGCGGTGATCGATATCCTGAACCGCGAGCTCGAGACGATGATGCGGCACGCCGGCACGCCGACGATCGCGAGCATCACCAGCGCGTCCGTGGTGCGATCCCTGGGTTGATCAGTACCCGACCGCCTGCCCGTCCTTGCGATGATCCGAGCCGGCGCGATACACGCCGGTGTCCGGCGCGACCATGATGGCCTGGAAGCCGCCCATCGGCGTGCCGTTGATCGACCTCACGTTGTGCCCCATCGCCTTGAGCTGCGCACCGACGAGCTCGGCCAACTGCGATTCCATCATCAGCGTGTTCGGCACCTGCGTGTGTCGAAAGCGCGCCATGTCCGACGCTGCCTGCACATTCGCGCCGAGATCGATGATATCGACCAGCACCTGTGCGATGCCTTGCGCCTGCACGTCGCCGCCCATCAGCGTGACTGTCATCAGCGGCTTGTTGTCCCGCATGACGAAGCCGGCTGACAGCGTGTTGTACGGCCGCTTGTGCGGCTCGATCGCATTCGGGCTCTTCGGATCGAGCGTGAACAGCCCGCCGCGATTGTGCAGCGTGAGCCCGTAACCGGGAACGGTGAGACCGGAGCCAAAGCCATCGTAGAGGCTGTTGACCCACGCAACCATGTTGCCGAAACGATCGGCAGTCGAAAGCACGATCGTGTCGCCGTCGCTCTTCGCGTTGCCGCCCGCTTTGGTCACGGTGGCGCGTTGCGGATCGACCTTGCCGCACAGCGACGCGGCGTGCGCCTTGGACAGCAGCCGCTCGAGCGGCACCTTCGAGAAATTGGGATCGCCATTGAAAGCATACAGATCGTTGAACGCGAGCTTCTTCGCTTCCACGAACAAGTGCCAGTACTGCGGATTCGCCGGCCCGAGCGTCGCGAGCGTCTGCCCCGGCGCCCACTTCGGCACGCAGACTTCGAGGATGTTGAGGATCTCTTCCGCGGCCCAGGTCTGCGCGGGCGGCGGCAGCGTGAACACGTCGTAGCCGTGATAGTTCGTCGTCGCGGGCGTCACCCACTCGCCGCGATACGTCGCGAGATCTTCCAGCGTCATCGTGCCGCCGAGCTTGCTCGACTTGTCCACGATCGCCTGCGCCACTTCTCCTTTATAGAAGCCGTCGCGCCCCTGCTGCTGCAGGATGCGGAAAGTTTTCGCGAGCCCGGGATTGCGATGGATCTGGCCGGCCGCCGGCTGGCGGCCGTCGATGTACCACGTCGCAATCGAATCGGGATCGAGCTGCGTGCAGCACTTGCTCGGGTTGCTCGCATTGTCCGGCAGTCCCTTCGGCAACTCCCAGTCGTGTGCGATGCGCTCCGAGACCGGAAATCCCTGTTCCGCGTAATCGATCGCGGGCTGCAGCGTTTCCTTGAAAGTCAGCGTGCCGAAACGCCGCTGCACTTCGTCCCAACCCCACACGGCGCCCGGCACCGTCACCGGCAAAATGCCGCCCTCGGGCATGCCCGAGCCTGGACCCCAGTTGCCCGGATCCCAGGTGTAGCCGAGTTTCTTCATGCGCGCGACGGTCGCGCCGCTCGGCGCCATGCCGCTCGCATTCAATGCATAGAGCTTGTTCTCTTTCGCGATATAGACGATTGCGAACATGTCGCCGGCGGGACCGACGTTCATCGGCTCGACGACGCTGAGCACCGCCGCCGTCGCCACCGCGGCATCGATCGCGTTGCCGCCCCGCTTCAGGATCTCGAGTCCCGCCTGGGCCGCGAGCGGCTGACTCGTCGCCACGATGCCGTTGCGAGCCACCACCTCCGAGCGATGCTGCACGAGCCAGCCCTGCGAACGGTCGCCCGACACGGCGCTGCAGAACGGCGGCTGCGGGTTGGAATTGCAGGACTGAACCGGCGACTGCGCCGAGACGACGCCGGCGCAAAGCACGATCGGCGTGCACAACAAAAAGTGGCGAAGTGACTGCTGCATCGAGGCCCTCGTGAAGCGTGCCGGGAATCGTTGGCACTATACTTCGTGGCATGAAGAAGCGTCACATGGTGTGGATTGCCGGAGGGATCCTGGCGGCCGGTGTTGTCGGCTTCGGCGGCTGGCTCTTCACTCTGCCACCTGCATCTGCCACGGCCGCGGCACCTGCGATTGCACCCGAAGAAGCGCAGGCCACGCTCGCGGCGCTGAAGCCCAAGCGCCAGCGGCCGCTGATCGCTGTCATCGGCATAAACGATGCAACGGAAACGACCGACTACGTGATGCCCACGGGCATCCTGCGCCGCGCGGATGTCGCGGATGTATTGCTGGTCGCGACGGGGCCGGGCCGGGTTGCGCTGTATCCCGCGCTCACGGTCGAGCCCGACACGACGGTCGCGGATTTCAACGCGAGCCATCCCGACGGCGCCGACTACGTGATCGTGCCCGCGATGAGCCGCGACGACGATCCGGCGGCGCTGCAATTCATCAAGGAGCAGTCGGCGAAGGGCGCGCTGATCATCGGTATCTGTTTCGGCGTGAAAGTCGTCGCGGCGACCGGACTGCTGGACAACAAGCGCGGCACAGCGCACTGGTTCGCGCTGAAGGAGCTGCGCAAGAAACACCCGACCATGCAGTACGTGGCGAACCGGCGGCTGGTCGTCGATCACGCAGTCGTGACCACGACCGGCATCACCGCCTCGATTCCGATGTCGCTCACGTTGATCGAAGCAATCGCGGGCCGCGACAAGGCCGAAGCTGTCGCGCGGGAGATCGGCCTCGACCACTGGGACGCGCGCCACGCGAGCGACGCATTCAAGTTCACACGGCCGTTTGCGATGACGGTGATGAGCAACAAGCTCGCGTTCTGGAACCGCGACCAGCTCGGCATCGAGCTTGCGCCCGGCATCGACGAAGTCTCGCTCGCGCTGTCAGCGGATGCGTGGTCCCGAACTTATCGCTCGCGCGCGCTCACGTTCGCCGGCGCGCAAGATGCGATCACGACGCGCAACGGCATTCGCATCATTCCTGATCGAGCTGCGCGGCCGAAGGAAGATGTCGTGAACGGGTTTACCGATCGCCCACCCGCCGAGGCGCTGGATCGGACGCTCGCCGGGATCGGGTCGCGCTACGGCGCGAGCACGCGCTACGTCGTCGCGATGCAGCTGGAGTACCCGCAGAAGACTCAGTAAGGCCTTTCAATCGATCGTGACAGGCTCGGACTCCGACGGGCCGATGCGTCCGAGCAGCGGCAACTTGATGGAAAGGCTGCGCGGATCGACGCCGAACGTCAGCCCGAGCAGATTCACCTCGACGCCCTCTTCCCAGCCCGCGGCAACGCCAGCGATGCCGAGCACGTTCACCTGGGCACCCGTACCGCTCGGCGTGCGCGCAACCGGGACGATGCCGAGATAGTCCTTGCCGATCGCTGTCGGCGGCAGATCGACGCGCAGCTCCGGAACTTCGCGCAGCACGAACGCCGTGAACGTGTTCGAGTTCGGACCGGGCCACGCGTGATAGCTGGTCGGGTACGGATAGCGCAACACCGCCGCCTCGATGCGAGTGATCAGCGCGTCGACTCCCGGGCCGCGCACGTCACGCAGCAACTCCGGATACGCACCGAACCATCGCGCATCCGGCGCGCGCTCGCGCGAAACGACGACAGTGCCGGCGCGCCGCAGCCGATAGCCGATGACCTCGTGGATTCTGAAGTGATCGGCGTTGCTCGGCTTCACCGCGATCCACGTGTGCACGCCGAAGTAGCCGCGCCAGCTGACCGTGCGGGCTGCGTACACCTGAATGACTGCTTCCCGGGTCGCTGCAGGATCGGGCGCGAGTCCGACGGGCTCGCGGCTTGCCGTGCGCCAGTCCGCTCCGCCGAGTTGTCCGGATTGACCGATGTACGTCGTCGAGCACGCGGCGTACAGCGGCAGCAGCAGGATCCAGATGATGCGTTTCTTGTTCATTGCGGCGGGCGCAGGGCGAATGGAATGCCTCGATTCAAAGCGCTCACCGCAGCGGCCATGTGTTCCTCGCCTTCGAAGTACGCGAAGCGCACCTTCACGCCGCCTTTGGCCAGGCGCTCCGCGAGCGCGCGCGCGTCGCCTGCCATCGTGGCACCTTCATCATCAGGCCGGCGGGCGAAGAGCTCATCGGCCGCCTGTTGCGGTGTCTGACCTGGAATGCTTTCGGGATACGCGGCGTAGTGGCGACGGTAGTCTTCCTTGAGCGGCTCGCTGAGCTTCGGATACTCGAACTCGCCGACGGTGACCAGCGCGCGGACTGCGCTGCGCTTCGGGTTGGCGAGGAACGCAGCTTCACGCTTGAGGACGATGTGGTCCGAGAACAGGATCGACGGACTCGCGATGAGGTAGACATCGAAGCTTTCCGGCGCCGTGAACATCGCGTGCAGCGCGAACAATCCCCCGAACGAGTGTCCGAAGAGAATCTCTGCATCAGGATCGACACGGTGACTCTTTTTCACCCAGGGCTTGAGCTTCTCGTTCATGAACGCCAGGAACTCGTCCGCGCCGCCGATCGCGATGCCGTCTTCCTTGCTTTCCGCATCGACGGACCCGGGCGGCGTGAAGTCGTACGAGCGTCGCAGGTCGAAGAAGCGGCGGCCCGGATAGCTGACGCCGACGACGATCGCCGGCGCGAGCTTCTCGTACTCGCGCATCTTCGCGATCTCGATCGCGGTGCCGAACCAGGCGTCGCCATCGAGAACGTAGATGACCGGGAAGCCGCGCTGCGGCGGCGTGCCCGAGGGCGCGGAGACGAGGATTCGATACTCGCGGCCTTGCCCGGAGGTGACGGTGGACTCGGAGAATTCTCGCGCGCGCACGCTCGGCACCTCGTCCGCGGCGCGTGCGCCGAACGACAGCAGGCCGAGCAGAACAGCCAGAAGCGGAACGATCGCTGCCATCAGTGCCCCAGGGCTTCGCTCTCCAATCGCTTCTCCAACCTTTCCTTACCGGCCGCAGCGTACCGCTTGCACGCCGATGAATCGATGAGCTGAGCCCGGTCGCCGTTGCCTTGCTCGTCCATAAGCGTCAACAAGCCGGTGAAGTCCGGATGCGCCGCGATGAGGATGTCGCACGGCGCTGCGCTGATCGCTGCGATGCTGGCCGCCATGTCGCTACCGGCGTTCGGGTAGCGCTTGTCGCCGGAGTACTTGAACGTATCGTCCGAGATCGCGTTGAGACTGTCGCCGTAGACGACTTTCAGACAGCGCTCCGCTTCGCACGATGTCCATGTCCAGGACGTACCGCCCGGCGTGTGGCCCGGCGTGTGAATCACGCTCAGCTGCAACTTGCCTACCTCGACCGATTGGCGTGCGCCGAGCGCCTCGACGTTTTTCGCGCCGGGGTAAGGCCTCAGTACGCCGAATTGCGGATCGCTCTTGTCGACCTTGCCGGTCCGCAGAACTTTCGCCGCGATATCGCTCGCGATGATTTTCGCGCCGCTGAGCTTCTGCAGCTCGGCGATGCCGCCGGCGTGATCGTAGTGCACATGCGAATTCAGGATGATCTTGACGTCGCTCATCTTGAACCCGAGCTGCTCGACGTGGCGCGCGATCAGTGGCGCCGACTGCGGCAACGCTCCGTCAATGAGGATGTGACCGTCGGGAGATGTGACCAGCACGGAGCTCAGGCCGCGAACGCCGACGAAGTACGTATTGCCGAAAATGCGGAACGGCGCCTGATCGCGATTCCAGGAATCGCATTGCTCGCAGTCGATGGAAGCAGCGGACGCGATCGCTGGCGCAAGGAGAATTGCGAAGATCCATGCACGGTACATGAGCGGCACCTCCCGGGCTGACGGGAGCATAGTCTTCGCGCATCGGGACATTGTGATGAATTGTGGCTAGCGCCCGCGAAGAGCAGGCATCGTCACTTCTTGCCCCAGCGCCACGCGAGCGGCCGCTCGCCCTTCCACGCAACGATCACGACCAGAATCGCGCTCGAGATCAGCAGCCACCAGATGAATCCGCCGACGTCGTTCTGCGGGCGCATGTAACGGATCCCGGCGTAGATCGATCCGAAGTAGAGCGCCAGCACGACCCATCCCTGCCAGCGAACAGGAAGTCCCCAGCCCCAGCCGTAGAGCTTCACCGCGAACCAGTAGTCGGGCTTGTTCTCTTCCATCCCGCGCCCTGCCACAACTCGATGACGTAATGATGACGTGGATACCGGGTCGGCGAACAGCCTTCATCTGTGTCATACGAGTGCAATTTGTTCTTGACTTGCGCATTCCAGATGTTCCGCCAAATGTGACAACTGCTGGCTCATCGTAGGAACTCCGACGCGCAAGCCACTGACCGGTCTGACGAACTGTAGGTCTTGGTCGGCTGGAAAACGCCGCTCGGACACTCAATATTGGGAACCACTGAGCGAGGTGGCTAGCATGGCCGCGCTCGGAGACCGGACGAGGAGAAGTAATGGCCGTTTTGCGGAACAGCGCGGGCGATCCAGCTCGCAATCAGCAGGTCATCGAAACCCTGGCCAAGGAGAACAGCGCGTCGGTCGAGCACGTGCGCGAGCTGTTCGAATCCGAGCACCGCCGGCTCGAAACCCAGGCGCGCGTCAAGACGTTCGTCTCCGTCATCGCCACCCGCCTCGTCCGCGAAGTCCTGATCGCGGAACGCACCAGCTCTTAAGCTTTCCTCAGCCAGTCCGGCGCCGCCGGATTGTTGCGCGCATTGTTCTGCGGTCCGACGGACCACAGCACTTTGTCCTGCCGCACCTGAGCGGCGAAGAACTCAACGCCGCCGTTCGCCAGCAGCCACTCGAGCCGGAACGTGCCCCAGTTGACGCGTTCGGTGTCCGTCGTTTTCTGCACGCGATTCGTCCACCACTCGCGCGCGGCTGCGAGGTCCGTCTGCCCTTCCGGCCGGTCGCGCATGCGACGCAGCCAGCCGAACACGGCGCGATGTCGCGAGCGATCGAGCGGCAGATCGAGCGCTGCGCCCGAACCGATCTGCGGATAGAGCGCGAAGTCCGCTGCGCTGATTTCGCCGCACAAGTACTCACGGCTCGCGAGCTGCGCTTCGATACGGTCGTACATCGGCGCGAGGTCCCGGCGCGCGGCGGCCAGCAGCCCCTCCGGCATCGGCGGCAGCTCCGCGAACTTCCAGTTGCCGATCACCGTCATGATCGGATCGACCTGCGTATCCGCGAATCGCTCCCACTCACGCACTTCGGCGTACGTGCGCGCGTCCGCGGGGTACAACAGCCGCTGCGGAAATTTGCGATCGAGATAGCCGAGAATGTCCGGCGAGTTGCAAACGACCGAGTCGGTGTCGATCAGCACCGGCACTTCGGCGCGCGGATTGAACGCCGGCACTTCGGTCACGTGATCGGCGGTGACGATCTCGAACTCCAGGCCCTTGTACTCCATCGCCATGCGTACTTTGCGGCAGTACGGGCTGAGGGCGGTGTACGCAAGTTTCATATCGCCACCTAATCGAGCTTCATCACGATCGAGTCGGTCAGATACTTGTCGTCGAAGCGGGCCATGTCGCCGACTTTCTTGCCGGGAACGAGGAACAGACGTACCGAGAGTGGCTTGCGCAGACGCGAGGACATCGCCGCGACGTCGCGCATGATCGCCGCCATCGAGTGCACGGGCGTGTCGCCGGGAATCGGCACGACGTCGAGTCCCGTGCCGCAAACGCTCGAATACAACAGCAGGTCGCGCACCGAGTAACGCCCTTCGCCGGCGCGCTGCGCGAGCAGCGGATCTTCGAGCACCGGCAGCATCAGGCCCGAGTAGCCGCACGTGGTCACGCTGAGCGTCTTCAAAGCTGCGGTGATCGACGCGCATGCCTCGAGCGTTCCCGCGCTGCCGAACGGCGCGTGCGTCAGCGCTTCGATCGCCGCGGCGATGCTGCGATCTTTTCCGGGAGCGGGCGAAGTATCGATCCCGACGTACGCGCGGTCGTGCTGTTTCGCGATCTCGCGCGCGAGCTTTTCGATGGGCGCGAGCTCTGCGTCGAGACGCTGCTGCAAGCGTGCAGTCGGATCTTCGCCAGGGCTCATTCCCTTGAACGCCTGCTCGAGGACGGACGCCGATTCCACGCCGATCGCGATCGACTCCGGTCCTTTGTGCCAGCCGACCGGAAAGAATGGTGTGCCCGCGGGAATGTTCGCGGCTGCGGCGAATCTGAAATTGCCGATGCCACCGGGAAGCGTGCGCGCCAGCGCCTCGGTGATCTGCGCGGCAACGGTTGCCGCGGCGTTATGCACCGCGCGCTCCGGCGAAGCGATCACGACGGAGAAGAGAATCTGCTTGGTCGTGCCGATCAGGTCGTTCGCCCACTGCGCCAGGCTGTCGTCGGCGCGATCCTCGGTCAGCACCGGACCGACGCCGAGAAGCACGTCGTGTTCTGCCACGATCTTGTCGAGCGCACGCAATCGATCGAGCAGCTGACGCCGCTCGCCGGAGGACGCGCCCGCGAGCCACGGATTGGTGGCAATGCGCAGCGTCTGCACTTCGTAGCCCGCATTCACGAAGCCGCGCTTCGCTGCGGCGAGAAACTCCAGCGCATCCTTCAGGCGCGGCGATTCGCCGCGCGGCGAAAGCTCCAGCCCTGTGGTGATCGTGCGGACACGCAGCGGCTTGGCGGCGGACGTATCGTTCGAGGCGGCGACGAGGTCGGTCATGGCGGAAAGGGGCAACCCCAGGGCTCCGAGCAGAGTTAGGATTTGGCGGCGCGAGGCCATGGCGGAGGATTCTACTCGTATGACGACAATCACGATCGGCGGCGACCTCACGGTGAACCGCATGGGTTTCGGCGCGATGCGGCTGACAGGCCCGGGCATCTGGGGCGAGCCGAAGGATCCGCAGTCCGCGCGCCGAGTGCTGCAGCGGGCGCTGGAGCTCGGCGTCAATTTCATCGATACCGCGGACTCCTACGGACCTGAAGTCAACGAGCGGTTCATCGCCGAGACCCTGCATCCGTACCCGCGGGGACTGGTGATCGCGACCAAGGGCGGTCTGATCCGTCCGGCGGCAGAAGTGTGGGAGCGGCGCGGCAGTCCGGCGCACCTGCGCCAGGCCTGCGAGGCGAGCCTGAAACGGCTGCGCATCGAGCGCATCGATCTTTATCAGTTCCACGCGCCGGATCCGCATGTGCGCATCGAGGACTCCGTTGGCGAGCTCGCGAAACTGCAGCAGGAAGGCAAGATCCGGCACATCGGCGTCT
>DATEKT010000200.1:0-19438 GCA_035277305.1 Steroidobacteraceae bacterium
GCCAAAGCTACGGCTCCGACTCTGGCCTGCGGGTGCTCTTGCATCAGCCCTCGAGCGCGCGGAGGCGGTCCCGTTCTCAGGCTCTCGATCACCATGCGCTCCGCTTCATCCAGAAACGGACTCAGCTGATGCGGCTCAAAAAAGAGAACGCTGGAGGTACGGAGGATGGGGAGTGGGGTGGACGATGGGACTCGAACCCACGACGGCCGGAATCACAATCCGGGGCTCTACCAACTGAGCTACGTCCACCATCGAAGCGAGCGATGTCCGATTCACCGATCGCCCTGGGCCTGTCGAAGGGCCGCCTTGCGCGAGTGGCGCGCCCGGCAGGACTCGAACCTGCGACCCCCGGCTTAGAAGGCCGGTGCTCTATCCAGCTGAGCTACGGGCGCAAGCGTCGATGCTCGTGACGTGGGGCTTGATGGTCGGGGCAGAGGGATTCGAACCCCCGACCCTCTGCTCCCAAAGCAGATGCGCTACCAGACTGCGCCATGCCCCGCCATGCAATCCGGACCAGGCCGGGGGCGCGAATGATACGGAAAGACCGCAGCCGTCGCCAGTGATTCCCGGCGCCCTGCCCGCCGGATTCAGGCCCGCCGCCAAGTCGTTGTGCCGTCTGGCTTATCTTCCAGAACGATCCCGGCCTGCGCGAGGTCGTCGCGGATCCGGTCGGACTCTTTGAAGTTCCGGGCCGCGCGCGCCGCGCGACGCTCCCCGATCAGCCGGTCGACGTCCGCATCGGCGAGCCCCGACTGGCCTTTGCGAAGAAACTCCTCCGGCTGCAGGTGCAGCACGCCCAGCACGGCAGCGAGCCTCTTCAGCTCCGCAGCCAGCGCGCTGGCCTTGCCCCAGTCGTTGCCGCTCTTCGCCTTGTTGATCTCGCTCGCCAGGCCCTGCAGCGCGGCGATCGCCTCCGGCGTGTTGAAGTCGTCGTCCATCGCCGCTTCGAACTGCCGCGTCGCCGCACTCGGCTCGTAACTCTCCGCCGGCTCGATGTCGCGCAGCGCCGTGTACAGCCGGGTCAGCGCCGCATCCGCCTGCTCGATCTGCGCGACCGAATAGTTCACCGGTCCGCGGTAGTGAGCCGACATCAGAAAGAAGCGCACGACTTCCGGGTCGCGCACGTGCGGCGAATCGAGCACGTCGCGGATGCGGAAGAAGTTGTTCAGCGACTTCGACATCTTCTCGTCGTCGACGTTGAGGAAGCCGTTGTGCATCCACAGCTTCGCGAAGCCCTCGCCGGTTGCGGCGCAGGACTGCGCGATCTCGTTCTCGTGATGCGGGAACTTCAAGTCCATGCCGCCGGCGTGAATGTCGAACACCGGGCCGAGCAGCTCGTACGTCATCGCGGAGCACTCGATGTGCCAGCCGGGCCGGCCCTCGCCCCACGGCGATGACCAGTGCGGCTCGCCGGGCTTCGCGCTCTTCCACAGCACGAAGTCGAGCGGATCGCGCTTCGCCTCATCGACGGCAACTCGTGCCCCGGCCCGCAGATCGCTCGGGTTCCGGCCGGAGAGCTGGCCGTACGGCCCGAACTTCGAAACCGAATACATGACGTCGCCATTGCTCGCGACGTACGCGTAGTCCTTGGCGATCAGCTGCTCGATCATCTTGATGATGCCGGGCACGTGCTCGGTCGCCTTCGGCTCGAAGTCCGGCCGCAGCAGTCCGAGGCGGTCGTAGTCCTCGTGCATGTACTTCGTGAAGCGGCTCGTCAGCTCCTGCACGGTTTCCTTGTTCTCGTGCGCGCGCTGGATGATCTTGTCGTCGATGTCCGTGATGTTGCGCACGAACGTGACTTTGTAGCCACGGTACATGAGATAGCGGCGCACGACGTCGAACGCCGTCTTCGACCGCGCGTGGCCGATGTGGCAATAGTCATAGACGGTATCGCCGCACAGATACATGCGGACGACGCCCGGCTGCAGCGGAGCGAACTCTTCTTTGCGACCCGTGTATGAGTTAAAGATCTGCATGACCCGCGTGATTCTAGCGGCGTTTGCTAAGATCGCGCGAACTTCGCCGAGGAATCACCGCCCCATGCGCCGCGCCCGCCTGTCGATCGCCTCATTCCTGATGATTCTCGGCCTCGCCGCGCATGCCCAGGGCAACCCGCGCGTGCAGGTCGAGACCAACATGGGCCAGTTCGTCATCGAGCTGGACCCCGAGCGTGCGCCGCTCACGGTCGCAAACTTCCTGCAGTACGTGCACGAGGACTTCTACTCGGGCGTCATCTTCCACCGCGTGATTTCCAACTTCATCGCGCAGGCGGGCCAGTACGACGAGAAGTACGTCGAGAAGAAGCCGCGGCCGACCATTCACAACGAGTCGGGCAACGGCCTGTCCAACCGTCGCGGCACCGTCGGCCTGGCGCGCACGGCGGACCCGCATAGCGGCGATGCGCAGTTCTACATCAACCTGCAGGACAACGGCCTGCTCGATCCGCAGCCCACGCGCTGGGGATACACAGTGTTCGGCAAAGTGGTGGACGGCATGAACGTCGTCGACGCCATCGGTCAGGTCGCTACGGGACAGGCCGGGCCGGTCGAGAAGGACGCGCCGCTGAAGCCGATCATCATCATCCGTATCGAGGAACTCAAGAGCGCTCCGTGACGACGCTCTTCATCTCCGACCTGCATCTCGACGGCACGCGCCCCGACATCAGCGCGCAGTTTCTCGAATTCCTCGAGCGCGAAGCGCGGCGCGCGCAGGCGCTCTACATCCTCGGCGACCTGTTCGAAGCGTGGATCGGCGACGACGATCCGGACCCGGACAAGCGTCGCGTCATCGCCGGGCTGCGCAACGTGACGGACGCCGGCGTGCAGACGTTCCTGATTCATGGCAACCGCGATTTCCTGATCGGCAAGCGCTTCTGCCGCGAGACCGGGATCGAGCTGCTGGCCGACGGCACCGTCATCGATTTGTATGGCCGGCGCGTGCTGCTCATGCACGGCGATCTGCTATGTATCGACGATCACGCGTATCAACGTCTGCGGCGCATCGTGCGCAATCCGCTCGTACAGTTCGTGATGCGGAGGCTGAGCTTGCGACAGCGGCAGCGGCTCGCCGAACGCATGCGCGAGGGCAGCAAGGAACACATCGCCTCGATGGACATCGCCGCGCCGCAGATCATGGACGTCAACCAGGATGAGGTGCGCCGGACGTTCGCTCGCTATGGCGTGGACTGCATCATTCACGGTCACACGCATCGACCGGCAGTGCACGAGCTGCAGATCGACGGTCACAAGGCGGTGCGTATCGTGCTCGGCGATTGGTATGAGCAGGGCAGCGTGCTGCGGTGGAATGAGCGAGGCTTCGATCTGGCGACGTTGTCGTCAGACAGGAAGCCCGGAGTGAAACCGTAGCTGCTTGTCCGGCGAGGTCGCGAGGTCTGCTTCTATCGCCGCAAAGTGTCCGAGACGAGCGCGCCAGTCGCTCGTCCCCGCGCGCTGCTCCGCGAGCCGCAAATACACCGATTGATGGCGCGCTTCGGACGCCGCCAACCCTCCATAAAACTCACCCAGCGGCTTCTGCAGCCGCGGCGCGAGCCCGACAAACCGCTCGCACGAGCGCGCTTCGATCAGCGCGCCACACAGGAGCAGATCCATCAAGCGCCCCGGGTCGGAACGACGCGTCGCGGCGCGCAGGCCGTCGGCATAGCGAGCGGGCTGCAGCCGGACGAATGGCACTTCGAGTTGCTGCATCATCTTCTGAACCTGCTCGAAGTGACGCAGCTCCTCGCGCGCGAGGCGCGACAAGCGATCCGTGAGCTGCAGATCGTCGGCGTACGTAAAGATCAGGCTGAGCGCCGTCGACGCCGCCTTCTTCTCGCAGTTCGCGTGATCGACGAGCAGCTCGCGCCAGCGCTCGCACGCCACGTCGAACCAGCGCTGCGGAGTCGGCGCCAGCAGAATGTCGCTCAACGCAACTCCTCGATCTTCGCCAGCAGCGCGCTCGCGGACGCGAGGCGATGCACCGGATCCTTCGCCAGCAGCTTGTTCAGCAGCTGCTGATATCTGCGCAGCTCCTCAGGCAACAGCGGAATCGGCGCATTCGCGTGCATGTAGATGACCGCCATCGGCGTCTGCGCGAGGTACGGTTTCTGTTGCATCAGCATCTCGTAGAAAATCACGCCGAGGCTATACAGGTCGCTGCGCTCGTCGAGCGTCGAGCCGTGTCCCTGCTCCGGGCTCATGTAGTACGGCGTGCCGAAGATCTCGCCGGTCGCTGTGATCTCGGGTGCATCCATGCGTACGTGCTTCGCCAGGCCGAAATCGATCAGCGCGACCGTGCCGTCGGCGCGCAGCATGATGTTGCCCGGCTTCAGGTCCCGGTGCAGCACGCCGACCGCGTGCACGACTTGCAGCGCTGCAGCCATCTGCGCGAGGTACGTAAGCGCCTCGCTGCCGTCGAGACCGCTCGCAATCGGCGCGCGCAGGTCGCCGCGCGCGAAGTACTCCATTGCGAGGTATGCGTGATCGTCAGCAATGCCGAGATCGAAGATGCGCACCACATTCGGGTGGCGCACCTTCGAGATCAGCTCGTATTCCTGCATGAAACGCGTGAACTGCGTGTGCTCGTCGCCCTGGCTCGGCGAGTGGCGCAGCACTTTGAGCACGACCATCTCGCCGGCCCGCTCGCTCTCCGCGAGATACACGCTGGAGGTGCCGCCGATCGCGAGCTCGCGCACGAAGCGGTGGCCGCGAATCGTCACCGGTCCGAATTGCGACAACCGCTCCGCTTCCGGACCTGTGCGCAACAGTGCGAGCTGCTGGCGACGCTGCGCCACGGCCTTGCGCAGCACATCGGCCAGGCGTCGATGATCGATGCGTTCGCGCGTGAGACAGTCGACGGCGCCGCGCTTCACCGCTCGTTGTGCCAATGCCGGGTCGTCGCCGCGCGCGAGATACAGGATCGGCGGGAAACCATTGCGATGGAGCAGGTTCTCGAGCCACTTCTCGCCCTGCCCGCGCTCGATGCGATCGTCGAGCACGACGGCGTCGTAGCCGACAGCGTTGAACCCGGAATGCAGGCGGCCCGATTGCAGCGGTGCGTGAATGCGGCATTCCGCCGCGGGCCAGATGATGGAGACGTGCTGCTCGACCGCGCGACCGAGCTCCGTGTGATCGGTGACGATCAGCAGGCGCGGCGCGATCGAGCTGTTGGTGACTTCCGTCACACGGCGCGGATCGCCTTTACTGAGCCGCGATGCAGCTGCTTGCGCCGGGTCTTGGCCTCGTCCGAGCGCTCTTCCTGCAGCCGCGCGAGATACGCCGGCGTGACGTCGCCGGTGACATAGCGACCGGAGAAGCAGGAATCGTCGAACTCCTGGATGTGCGAATCGTGGTGCAGGCACGCGCGCACCAGGTCGTCGAGGTCCTGGTAGATCAGGCGGTCGGCGCCGATCAGCTTGGCGACCTCTTCGTCGCTGCGATCCGCCGCGACGAGCTCCGACGTCGCCGGCATATCGATGCCGTAGACGTTCGCGTACCGCACCGGCGGCGCGGCCGAAGCGAAGTAGACGCGGTTCGCGCCCGCCTCGCGCGCCAGGTCGATGATCTGCGCGGAAGTCGTGCCGCGCACGATCGAATCATCGATCAGCAGCACGTTCTTGCCGCGGAATTCCAGGTCGATGACGTTGAGCTTCGAGCGCACCGACTTCGCGCGCTGCTCCTGCCCCGGCATGATGAAGGTACGGCCGATGTAGCGGTTCTTGACGAAGCCCTCGCGGTACTTGACGTTGAGCAGCTGCGCCACCTGCACGGCCGCCGTCCGGCTCGTATCGGGAATCGGGATCACCACATCGATGTCGTGATCGGGCCAGATGCGGCGGATCTTCTCCGCCAGCAGGTCGCCCATGCGCAGCCGCGCCTTGTGCACCGAGATGTTGTCGATGATCGAGTCGGGACGCGCGAAGTAGACGTACTCGAAGATGCACGGCGTGTGGCGCGCCACCGGCACGCACTGCTGCGAATAGAAACGGCCGTGCTCATCGATGAACACCGCCTCGCCCGGGGCCACGTCGCGCATGAGCTCGAAGCCGATCTGGTCGAGTGCGACGCTCTCCGAAGCCAGCATGTACTCGTTGCCTTGCGGCGTCTCGCGACGGCCGATCACCAGCGGCCGGATGCCGTGCGGATCGCGGAACCCGAGCAGGCCGTGACCGACGATCATCGACACGACTGCGAAACCGCCGCGCGCGCGCCGATAAACCGCCGACACCGCCGAGAAAATGTCCTGGGCCGAAGCGCGCGGCGTGCCGGCGCGCGACAGCTCGCTCGCGAGGACGTTGAGCAGCACTTCCGAATCGGAGCTGGTGTTGAGATGACGCAGGTCTTCGCGGATCAGCACTTCCGCGAGCTCGGCGGCGTTCGTCAGGTTGCCGTTGTGCCCGAGGCAGATGCCGTACGGCGAGTTGACGAAGAACGGCTGTGCTTCGGAAGCAGCGTCGCAGCCAGCGGTCGGATAACGGCAATGGCCGATGCCGATGTTGCCCTTCAGGCGCAGCATGTGGCGCTGCTGGAAGACGTCGCGCACCAGGCCGTTCTGCTTGCGCATGAACAGCTCGCCGTCGTCGCAGGTCATGATGCCCGCGGCGTCCTGGCCGCGGTGCTGCAGCACCGTCAACGCGTCATAGATCTGTTGGTTGACCGGCGAGTGCCCGACGATGCCGACGATTCCGCACATGCTCTCAAGCTCCCGTCTGCGTCGATTTGACTGCCTTCATGCCCGTTTCCGCGAAGCTCTGGATCCAGCCCGCCAGCTCGCTCGCGTACGGCAGCAGATCCGAGCGCTTCCACCAATCCACCCGGTTGAGCTCGACGAACTCTCCGAGCATCACGAACACCGCGATCACGACCGCGCCGCGCACCGTTCCGAACACGAGCCCGAGCACGCGATCGACCAGCACACTCAGCGCCGAATGACGCAGGAAGTAACCGAGCAGCGCTGCGATCAGCCAACCGATCACCAGCACGCCCAGCAGGATCAGCGCGCGCGCGGTCCACAAACTCACCGGCGGCTCGCCCACCATCCCGCCGAGAAACGGCTCCAGTTGCGGCGCATAGCGCCACGCGAACCACAAGCCGCCGAGCCAGGCGAGCAACCCGACCGCTTCGCGGACGAAGCCGCGGAGCATTCCGAGCAGCATCGACGCGAGCAGCACGCCGACGATCAGATAGTCAGCAGCATTCATAGACCGGGCGACACCACCGTGACGAAAGCGGACGGCTACTTCTCAAGGCGCGCGGATTCTAACAGCGCGCCTCAATGGCTGACCAATTCGGCCATCACGGATGCGACACGACCTTCGCGCCGGCCGACTTCAGCTCCCGCAGCGCCGCGTCCGCGCTCGCGCGATCCTTCATCGGCCCGATCCGGACGCGATACAGCGTCGCGCCGCCCGACTTGAGCGGCATTACGAAAGCGCTCTGTCCCTGGTCGCGAAGCTGCTTGACCAGGCGCTGGGCATTCGCTTCCTTGGAGAAAGTCCCGACCTGCACTGCCCACCGTCCGGACATGGCCGATGTGGGGGCGTCCTCGCCGGAAGCAAGCGGATGGAGCGGCGCGCGCGCCGAGGAAGCTGCGGCAGTCGGCTGTTCGACGACGGCCGGTTTCGGGGCCTGCGCTGCCGGCTGTGGGTCGGGCTGCACGGCGGCGCTCTGTTGCGGGACTTCAGGCTTTGCCTGATCGCCCGCAGCGGGTTGTACTGCAGAGGGCTGCTCAGCTGCTGCTTCTTCCGGTGGAGGCGCTCGATTTTCGACAACTGCCGTTGGCGGCTGCTCGCTCGAAGAGTGGCTCAGATCGATCGTGTAGGTCTTGATCGGCGCGTCGTTGCGAGACTGCGCGGCAGCGGGCTCCGTGGTCGATTCGCGGTGCCCGGACAGCATCTCCGGAATCAGCAGCACCGCCGCTGCCATCAGCACAGCCGCACCGACCAGACGTTCTTTGACTTTGCGCTCCACTGCCGCGAAGTATAAGGCTCAGCCGCTCGAACGACGCGACGCCAGCATGGCGAGAGCCGGTCCGACGGTCAGGAACGAGCCGAACACCACTACTCGATCGCCGGCTCGCGCCAGAGCCTCGGCCTTCCGGCACCCGGCGACGACATCGTCGGCGACGGCGTCGACGTTGACGCCGACAGTTCGCACACGCGCGGCGAGCGCATCCGGCGTCAGCGCGCGCCCCCCCTGCAATCCGACGATCACCCACGCATCGAACGAGTCCCGCACCTCCGACACGATCGCCTCGACGTCCTTGTCCGCCAGGACACCGCACACGGCGATGGTGCGCCCCGACGTGGACCTCGCCTTGAGTTGCGCAGCCAGGGTGCGTGCTGCCGCGGGGTTGTGAGCGACATCGAGAATCCATTCGAGCTGTCGCGGACGGGTCCGGCGAACGACCTGGAAGCGTCCCGGCAGCGTCACGGTCAGCAGCCCGCGTTCAATGGCAGCCCGTGGCACCGGTAATGCAGGCGCAAGCGCTTCCAGCGCCGCCAGCACAGTCGCCGCGTTGTCGTATTGAATCTCGCCGTGCAGCGCCGGCGCCGGCAGGTCGCGCTGATCCCCATTGCGCCCGCGCCAGCTCCATCGATCCTTCAACGGCAGCCAGTCGAAGTCGCGGCCGAGTTGCAGCAGCCCGGCGCCGATTTGCCGGGCATGCTCGCCGATCGAGGCCGGCATCTCGCGCGCGCCGAAGATGGCCGGGCGGCCGGCGCGAAAGATTCCCGCCTTCTCGCGCCCGATGGTTTCGCGGTCGCGGCCGAGCCAGTCGCAGTGATCGAGGTCGATCGACGTGACGATCGAGACGTCGGCATCCACGACGTTGACAGCATCGAGCCTGCCGCCCATCCCGACTTCCAGCACCACAGCGTCCAGCTGCTCGTCGGCGAACACGAGCAAAGCTGCCGCGGCGTTGAACTCGAAGAAGGTCAGTGTCTCCTCGCCGCGCGCCGCGTCGATACGCTCGAACGCAGTCATCAGCGCTTGATCGGAAACTTCGACGCCGCCGATCGCGATCCGCTCGTTGTAGCGAAGCAGGTGCGGCGAGGTGAACGTGCCGACGCGATAGCGGGCCTCCGCGAGGATGCGCGCCGTCAGCGCGACACAGGAGCCCTTGCCGTTCGTGCCGGCAACAGTGATGACCGGGCACGCGGGACGCCGCCAGCCGAGACGATCGAGCGTGCGCTGCAGCCGCTCCAGCCCGAGGTCGATCGCATTGGGATGCAGCGTCTCCTGCCACGCGAGCCAATCGGCGAGACGGCGGAACCGCGGGCTCCGCTCGCGGGGCCCTGTCACGGATCAGCTCGCCGGGACGGCGGGCTTGTGCATGAACATCGTCAGGAGCCCGGCGATGCGGTCGCGCATGTCGCGGCGGTCGACGATCATGTCGAGCGCGCCGTGATCGAGCAGGAACTCGGCGCGTTGGAAGCCTTCCGGCAGCGTCTCGCGCACCGTCTGCTGGATGATGCGCGCGCCGGTGAAGCCGATCAGCGCCTTCGGCTCGCCGATGTTGACGTCGCCGAGCATCGCGAGGCTCGCGGACACGCCGCCGGTCGTCGGATCGGTGAGAACGGAAATGTACGGCAGGCGCGCCGCCGCCATGCGCGCGAGCGCGGAGCTGGTCTTCGCCATCTGCATCAGCGACAGCAGCGCTTCCTGCATGCGCGCGCCGCCGCTCGCCGAGAAACAGACGAGCGGTGTGCGATTCTCCAGGCAATGCTCGACGCCGCGCACGAAGCGCTCGCCGACCACCGAGCCCATCGAACCGCCGAGGAACGCGAACTCGAACGCGCCGGCGACGATCGGCAGGCCGTGCAGCGTGCCGCTCATCACGACCATCGCATCCTTCTCCTGCGTGCTCTTCTGCGCCTGCAACACGCGGTCGCGATACTTCTTGGTGTCGCGGAACTTGAGCGGGTCCTCGGGCTCGATGCCCTCCGCCAGCTCCACCGTGCTGTCCGGATCGAAGAAGTATTCCAGCCGCTCGCGCGCGCCGATGCGCATGTGGTTGCCGCACTTCGGGCACACGTGCAGGTTGCGCTCCAGCTCGGCGCGGTAGAGCACCGCGTCGCAGGCCGCGCACTTCATCCACAGGCCTTCCGGCACCGAGCGCGTCCGGCGCTCGGTCTTGATCCGCGAAGGCATGATCTTTTCGAACCAGGTCATCGGGGCAGCAGGTCCTTGGCTACTGGGAAAGGCATCATGCGGTCAGGCGGGGCCGAAGCCAAGGGGCGGCCCTGTATCCCAGGCCGGCTCCCCGATCGACTCACTGGGCAGGCCCAGGGCCGGCGTGTAACGGATGCCGGCCAGGTACAAGCCGCCGGGCGCCGCCGTCACACCGCCCTTGGTGCGATCCCGCGCCTCGAGCACCGTGGCTGTCCAGTCGATCGGACGCTCGCCGGAGCCGATCGCAATGAGCACACCGGCGATGTTCCGCACCATGTGATGCAGAAAAGCGTTCGCGCACACCGTCAGCACAACGCGCTCGCCCCTGCGCTCGACGGTGATCTCGTGCACGTTGCGCATCGGCGTGCGCGCCTGGCACTCCGCTGCCCTGAACGACGAGAAGTCGTGCTCGCCCAGCAAGTGAGCGGCAGCCGCGCGCATGCGGCTCTCGTCGAGCGGATCGCGAATCCAGCAGACCCGTGCCGCGGCGAGCGCTGGGCGCGGCGTGCGATTCAGGATCACGTAACGGTAAGTGCGGGCGAGCGCGCTGTAGCGTGCGTGGAAAGCGTCGGTGACTTCGCGCGCCCAGAGCACGCTGACTTGCGGCGGCAGATTGGTCGTTGCACCGAGCACCCAGCCGCGCTCGGAGCGCACCGCCGGTGTGTCGAAATGAACGACCTGCATCGCGGCGTGCACGCCCGCGTCGGTCCGGCCGGCGGCTGTTACTTCGACAGGGTGATCGGCGACGGTGGACAGCGCAGATTCGACGACCGACTGGATCCCCAGTGCGTGCGTCTGCGACTGCCAGCCGCAGAACGCACTGCCGTCATACTCGAGGCCGAGCGCGATTCGGGCTATCTGATCGACTCCATCAGGCGCTGCGCTTCCTGCTTCTGGCTGGCGTTACCTTCGGACAGCACCTCATCGAGAATGCTGCGGGCGCCGTCCGGATCGCCCATGTCCATGTAGGCGCGGGCCAGGTCCAGTTTCGTGCCGACTTCGCTCATCGTCACCGGCTCGAGCTCCGACAGGCCAACGTCGCCGGCCACGGTGCGCCGATGAGTTGCATCGCTATCGTCGCCCGACAGCGGCTCGCCGACGTCGAGGTCGACGCGCGGCACTTCGCTGGTGCGATCGGCAAACACGTCGCTCGAGAAGTTGTCGGCTTCGCCATCGCCGCCGCGCACCTGTTTCACCGTCTCCGGTCCGCTGCCCGACCCGGACAGCTGATCGAGGTCGAGATCGAGGTCCTTCGGCATCGACGGCCGCTTCATCTCCGCGGTCGATTCGTTTTCGGGACGCGGCTGCTCGACGGTGTCGCCGCCGGCCAGGTCGACCTGGTCGATGTAGATCGTGCCGGTGGTCTCGATGTCGAACTTCTCCCGCGGCGCTTTCATCGTGCGGTCGAAATTGCCGATGCTCGGCGCGAGCTGCGTCATTTCGTCATCGCGCAGCGGCGCGAGGTTTTCGGCGGTCGCATCCTTCTCCAGCGACGTGGTGTCTTCCAGCGAGCCGGAAGCCTCCAGCGAATCGACGTCGAGGCCGAGATCGTCCAGCGACAGCTCGGCGGTCTGCTCCGCCTTGGAGCCGGCAACCTTCTCGCGGATCGTGCGCTCGCGCATCGTCTGCGCGGAGCGATCGATCGCCGGTGTTTCGATGGTCGGCGTCTCCTGCGTGCGCGACAGCGGATCCATCTCGCGCGTCGGCTCTTCGTCCGAGCCGCGCTTCGGCTCATCGAGCAGGAAGTCGAGGTCCGAGGCCGAGCCGCTCGCCGGCGCCGGGCGCTCGCCGCTGGTGAATTCGAGGTCGAGACCCGCGGGCTTGTCGGCCTCGGGCTCGGCGAACAGATCGACGTCGACGCGGTTCTCGCCGCCTTCCAGGTTCACGTCGACGAGGTCGACGTGCGCCGCGGCCGCTTCACCCTTGAACATCGAGTCCTCGGGCGCGATCTGCTTGCCCATGATGAGGACTTTGTCCCACTCGCCCGGCGCGGCCTGCGCGCGGCTGCCGTGCAGCTCACGGGCCGTGTCGAGGAACAGATCCTTGTTGCCCCACACGAAATAGATTTCGAGCAGCTTCAGCTTCAGGTCGCGGCGACCCGGCTCGCGGTCGATTGCGATCTTCACCAGGTCCGCAGCCTGATCGTACAGGCCGTATGCCATGTGGAAGTCGGCTTCGGCGAGCGCGTCCTGCTGATCGAAACGCACTTGCGTTTCGCTGCTCATCGTCTCGTCGGCACGCGTAGTCGCGGCGGCAGCTGCGGGCGCTGCGGCGGCAACTGGCTCGAGGCGCTGCTTCGGCGACTCTGCGCGGCGCGCAGTGGGCGCCGGCGCCGGCTCGTCCATCTCGCCGAGCGTGTCCTCTTCCGAGTCTTCGACCAGGAACGAATCGCGGTCGCGCGCCTTGGTGACCGGCGACATCGCCGGCGCGGCGCGCGTGGCGCGCGGCTCGAAGTCCAGCCCGGCCATCGCATCGGATGCGGTCGAAGCTTCTTCGCGGCGGCGGCGAATGAAGACGAACAGGAACCCGACGATGACCAGTGCGCCCGCTGCAATGAAGGCCCACCAGTACTCGCCGATGCGATCGAACAGCGACGGCCCCGGCTCTTGCGCCGCCGGCTTCACCGGCGGACGCGAAACCGGCTTCGTCCGGGCAGGCTGTTCGGCGGGTGGTGTCTGCTCCGCTGATGTTTCGGCTGCCGGCTGTTCCGGAGTCGCTTCAGGCTGCTGCGTCGGCTCGACCGGTGCTTCGGTCGCGCTCTGCTGTGTCTCGGCAAGGCCGGGGCTCGGCAACGCGACGCGGTTGTCGCCCGGCGTCGTGCCCGCAGTTGTCGGCGGAGTCGTCGGTGCTTTGGCAACCTGCTCCTGCGGCGCCGGCGCAGCAGGCGTCGGCTCGGCCGGCGTTTCTGCAGGCGTGACGAGGCGCAGGCGATTCGCTTCTTCCTGTGCGGTCTGCGACGGCTGCGCTCCGCTCCACTCGGCGGCCTGACGACGCACTTCTGCCGTCGCATCCGACGTCGAAATCGATTCGATGTCCGACAGGTCCGGAATGCGCAGCACGCTGCCGGAACGCAGACGATTGATGTTGCCCTGGAACGCAGCCGGATTCGCGCGGAACAGCGCGATCATCGTGCGGTTGACTTCGCGACGCGAACCGTTCGGCGAGACGCGGCTGGCGATGCGATAAAGCGTGTCGTTGCGCTCGACCGTGTAGTCACCGGAGAGCGACGAGCCCGCTGCAGCGCTGGCGACCGGCGCCTGCGTCGGCTCAGAAGAAGGTGTGGGAAGCGGAGTTGCCTGGGCTGGCGGCGGCTCCGCCGCCGGCTGCGGCTGCTGGGCAACCGGCCGCTCGATGCGGCCGCCGCTCGGTGCGCCCGCCTGCGGTGTCGTGACCGGCGCCTGGGCTTCGGGCTGCGACGGCATGAAGACCGGCGGGTCGAGCAATACGGTGTATTCGCGCAGCAGACGGCCACGCGCCCAGCTCGCTTCGACGAGCAGCGTGACGAACGGCTCGGTGACCGAGCGGTTGGAAGTGATCTTGATGCTGGCGCGCCCGTCGCGGGTGCGCTGGATCGAGAAGTCGAATGACGACAGGAACATCGGTCGATCGACGCCGTACCGCTGGTACATGTCGGGGCCGGCCAGGCCGACCTTCAGGCCCGCCAGCTCGTCGGCCGTCGGTGAAATCAGCTCGATCTCGGCGTCGAACGGCTGGTTCAAAGCGGAGTGTGGACGGATTTCACCCAGACCCAGCGCGTACAGCGTCGTGGGGGACAGCAGTGCGCCCAACAGCAGCAGGCGCGGCAAGTGTCTTCTCATCAGCTCTCCCGGGTCTCGTCCCGAAGCGGTCCCAAGCCCTTGGCCCCAGTGGCCATCGGGGGCCTTTGATTAATCAGTGCTTTTGGGCAGGCGCGAGCGGTCAAAAGCTCATGTGCTTCTTGACTTTGCGCGCGCAAATATAGCTTACAAGTAATCTTTCACCAAAATTTCGGCGATTTGGATGCTATTTAACGCCGCTCCCTTGCGTACGTTATCGGACACAATCCACAGATTCAGACCTCGCTCATGCGAGATGTCCTCGCGGATGCGACCCACGTACACCGGGTCGGTGCCCGCCCCCTCGGTTACGGCTGTCGGATAGCCCCCCGGCTTGCGTTCGTCCATCACCACGACGCCGGGCGCCCGGCCCAGGATTTCCCTGGCCTGTGTCTCGGTCAGCTTGCGGCGAGTCTCGATATGCACGGCTTCCGAGTGCCCGACGCGGACGCCCACACGCACGGCGGTGGCATTCACGCGAATCGACGGGTCCTCCATGATCTTCTGGGTCTCCCAGAACATCTTCATCTCTTCCTTGGTGTAACCGTTGTCGAGAAACACGTCGATTTGCGGCACACAATTGAATGCAATCTGCTTGGCGATGACTTTCGGCACCACGCTGCCGCCCTCTGCGAGCGTCGCGTGCTGCTGCTCCAGTTCGTCGATTGCCTTCTGACCCCCGCCCGACACCGACTGGTAGGTCGCGACGTTGATGCGCTCGATCTGCGCGACGTCGTGCAGCGGCTTCAACGCCACCAGCATCTGCATGGTCGAGCAGTTCGGGTTGGCGATGATGTTGTGCTTGCGGTAACCGGCGATCGCGTGCGGATTCACTTCACTCACGACCAGCGGGATGTCGTCCTGGTAGCGGAACTGCGAGGTGTTGTCGACCACGACGCAGCCGGCTTTAGCAGCTCGCACGGCGTGCACCTTGGAGACGCTGGCGCCGGCAGAGAACAGCCCGATGTGCGCCTTCGAGAAATCGAACGTCTCCAGGTCCTGCACCGGCAGATCGCGGCCGCGAAACCGCACCGTGCGTCCGACCGAGCGCGCGCTCGCGAGCGCATGCACCTCGCCGACGGGAAAGTCCCGTTGCTCGAGGATCGCCAGCATGTTGCCGCCCACGAGGCCGGTCGCACCGACCACCGCTACATTCCAACGTTTGCTCATATTCCTAAGGAGCGGCACCCGATTTCCGCTGGGCGAACACTACATGAAACCCCGCGTGCCGATAAGGTGCGAGGCTCGCAAAACGCCCATGAGATGGGCCCCTATGAATCGACGCAAGGCCGGCGCGCAGTGCTACGCGCGCGGCGCAATTCTAGGAGTTTTAGCCACAACGTCGGCATTCTGCGCGCGGTGGCGCAGGTAATGATCCATCAACACGAGCGCGAGCATCGCCTCCGCGATCGGCGTCGCGCGCAGGCCGACGCAGGGATCGTGACGACCGGTCGTGACGACCTCGACGCTCGCGCCCTGCTCATCGATCGTGCGGCCCGGGATGATGATGCTGGAGGTCGGCTTGAGCGCGATGCTCACGACGATGTCCTGTCCGGAAGAAATGCCGCCGAGCACGCCGCCGGAGTTGTTCGAGAGGAACCCTTGCGGCGACATCTCGTCGCGGTGCTGGCTGCCTTTCTGCTCGACCGCCGCGAAGCCCGCGCCGATCTCGACGCCCTTGACCGCGTTGATGCCCATCATGGCGTGCGCGATGTCCGCGTCGAGCTTGTCGAACACCGGCTCGCCGAGCCCGGGCGGTACGCCGGTCGCGATGACGTTGACCCGCGCGCCGACCGAGTCGCCCGAGCGGCGCAGCTGCGTCATGTAGGCATCGAGCTCATCGACTCGCGCCGGGTCCGGGCAGAAAAACGGATTGTCATAGACGGTCGCGAGCGACTTCGGCTCGAGGCTCAGCGGCCCGAGCTGCGCGAGCCAGCCCTGGATCTCGACGCCGACGCGCCCTCGCAGGTATTTGCGGGCGATCGCCCCGGCAGCGACCCGCATCACGGTCTCGCGGGCCGATGAGCGGCCCCCGCCGCGGTAATCGCGGAAGCCGTACTTCTGTTGATACGTGTAGTCGGCGTGCCCCGGCCGAAAGCGGTCCTTGATCTTCTCGTAGTCGCGCGAGCGCTGATCTTCGTTGTCGATGATCAGGCCGATCGGCGTGCCGGTCGTGCGTCCTTCGAACACGCCCGACAGGATGCGCACCTGGTCGGGCTCCTTGCGCTGGCTCGTGTGACGCGAAGTGCCGGTGCGACGTCGCTCCAGCTCCGGCTGGATGTCCTGCTCCGCGAGCTCGAGCCCGGGCGGACAGCCGTCGACGATGCAGCCGAGCGCCGGCCCATGGCTTTCGCCGAAGGTCGTGACGGTGAAGAGTCGGCCGAAGGTGTTACCGGACATGCAGCGATTCTAGTTGTTCCGCGCTCAGCAGGAAGACCCCACCGCCGCCGCGCTCGAACTCCAGCCAGGTGAAGGGCACGTGCGGGAATGCCTCGCTCAGCGCCGCCTCGGAATTGCCGACCTCCGCGATCAGCAGGCCGTGCGGTTCGAGATGCGCGGCGGCTCCGCTCAGGATCCGGCGTACGACATCCAGGCCGTCGACGCCGGAATGCAACCCCGTCACGGGCTCGTGCCGATACTCCGTGGGCAGATCCGACATCTCGGCGTCCCCGACGTAGGGCGGATTCGAGACGATCAGGTCGTAGCGCTCGCCGCGCAGCGCATCGAATACGTCCGAGCGGATGGCGCGCACGCGCGTTTGCACGTCATGCGCGGCGATGTTGATTGCGGTGACCGCGAGCGCGTCGTCGGAGATGTCAGTCGCATCGACCCGCGCCTGCGGCAGCGCCAGCGCGCTCGCGATGGCGATGCAGCCCGAGCCGGTCCCGATATCGAGCACGCGGCGGATCTTCTGCGGCGCGATCCATGGCTGGAACTGCGCTTCGATCAGCTCGGCGATCGGTGAGCGCGGCACCAGCACCCTCTCATCGACATAGAACTGATGACCGGCGAACCACATGCGATGCGTGAGATACGCAGCAGGAATGCGCTCGCGAACCCGACGCTCGAACAACGCGAGCACAGTGGCGCGGGCAGCGCCCTCGACTTGCCTGCCGTAGACGTCGGCCGCGTCCTCGTGCCGCAGGCCCGCGCCGAAGAACACCAGCTCGGCCGCTTCGTCGAACGCGTTGTCGGTGCCGTGCCCGAACCACAGCTGCGACTGCTCGAACAGCAGCGTGCCGTAGTGAATCAACTGCTCGACCGTCGCCGGATCCGGCGCAGGGAGCGTGAGAGGCGGCGGACCGGGCGGATGGGGAGTCGGGTTCATGATCGCCGTGCGATAATTCGCGCCACGAGGAACCGATGTCACGAACTCAGTCGATAACGCTCGCAGCTGTTGTCGCCATTGTAGCCGTCAGCGCCGGCGTTCTGTCGGCGCGCTGGCTGCTGCGGCACCAGGCGGCAGCGCAACCCGTAACCACCACGGCCACGTTGATCGTACCGCCGCGCCCAGTGCCGCCGCTCACGCTGGTGGACCAGGCGAATCGCCCGTTCGACACGCAGCGGCTGCAAGGCAGCTGGACCTTCGTGTTCTTCGGCTTCACCAGCTGCCCTGATGTATGCCCGGTCACGATGGCCGCGCTGGCACAGACGAGCAAGCTGCTGGCCGATCTCCCCGAGCCGGCGCGTCCGCAGGTCGTCATGATCTCGGTCGATCCTGAGCGCGACACGCCGGACCGGCTGGCGACGTATGTCAAGGCCTTCGATCCTGCGTTCATCGGCGCGACCGGCACGAAACCCGCCATCGACGAACTCGCGCAACGCATGGGCGTGCTGGCCGCGACCCGTCCGCTCGACGGCGGCGAAAGCTACACCGTCGATCACACGACCTCGCTCTTCCTCGTCGGTCCGGACGGCACCGTGCGTGCGCTGTTCTCGGCGCCGCACGAGCCGGAAAAGATCGCAGACGACTACCGGCGCATCGCCGCCGCGGGCACATGAGCTGGTTCGCCGCGCTTCAGTACGTGCTGCCGAAGCACGCGTTGTCCCGCGTGATCTACGCTGTCGCGCGCAGCGAGTCGCCCTGGGTGAAAAACACTTTCCTGCGGATCTTCCTCCGCACCTACACGCTGAACATGGCGGAGGCCGTGCAGCCGGACCCGTACGCCTATCGCAGCTTCAACGATTTCTTCACGCGCGCGCTGCGCGAGGGTGCGCGGCCCATCGATCCCGGCAACGATACGATCGTCAGCCCGGTCGACGGTACGGTCAGTCAGTGCGGCCCGATCGAAGACGACCTGCTGCTGCAGGCGAAGGGGCGCCACTATTCGCTGCAGGAACTGCTCGCGGGCGATGCGGAAGCCGTCGAGGCCTACCGCGGCGGCAGCTTCGCGTGCATCTATCTCGCGCCGTACAACTACCACCGGATTCACATGCCGTACGCCGGCACGGCGCGCGGCAATCTTTACGTGCCCGGTGATCTGTTCAGTGTGAATGCAGTGACCGTTCGCGCCGTGCCGCGCGTCTTCGCGCGCAACGAACGTTTGATCTGCGATTTCACGACGCCGCTGGGACGCATGGCGGTGATCCTCGTCGGTGCACTGCACGTCGGCAGCATCGAGACCGTCCACTGCGGCGAAGTGAATCCGCCGCCGCGCGGGCGCAAAACGCCGGTGCGAATCGCAACGGGCGTCGGGCGACAGTTCGGCAAGGGCGAGGAGCTGGGCCGCTTCAACATGGGATCGACCGTGGTGCTGCTGTTCGAGCGCAAGCGCATCGCCTGGGACCGCACGCTCGTCGCCGAGTCCAAAGTACAGCTGGGCCGCGCGATCGGCCGGGCCGTGCCGTGAGCTGGCGCCCGACAGCCTCGATCGCGACGCTCGAAGTCCGGGCATCGATGCTGCGCGCGACGCGTGAGTACTTCGCGGCGACGCGCGCGCTCGAAGTCGACACACCCGCTTTGAGCGCGGCCGCAGTGACCGACGTGCACCTCGCCAGCGTTCGCGCGTCGCCGGCCGGACGTCCGGCGTTTCTGCAAACCTCGCCCGAATACGCAATGAAGCGCCTGCTGGCGGCGGGCTGCGGCGACATCTGGCAGATCTGCAAGGTGTATCGCGACGGCGAGAGCGGCCGCTCGCACAACCCCGAGTTCACGATGATCGAGTGGTATCGCGTCGGCTACGACCATCACTCGCTGATGTCCGACGTCGAGCGGCTGATGAGCGCTGTGCTGCCGGCGGCGCGGCAATTCGATCGCGCCGAGCGTCTGACTTATCGCGAAGCGATGCAGCTGCACGCGGGCGTGGATGTGTTCCACGACTCGACGCCGATGCTGGTCGCGCGCCTGCAGAGCTCCGGCATCGAGATCCCGCGCGATCTCATGCAGGATCGCGATGCGTGTCTCGACCTGATCATGGCCACTCTGGTCGGGCCGCAGCTCGGCCTGGAGCGGCTCAC
>DATEKT010000201.1:0-10287 GCA_035277305.1 Steroidobacteraceae bacterium
TCGACAACCAGATGAGGCGACCGAGATGCCCGCGAGAAAGACCCTGGTCGGAGCGATTGCGCTGCTTGGCGAAGCTGCCGTGCCGGCCGACGGCCCCGTCGACGTCGTCATCGAGGGCCGGCTGATCCAGGACATCCGGCCGAGCGGCGTCGCCCCACCCGAGGGCACCGCGATCGACATGCGCGGCAAGCTGCTCACCGCCGGCCTGATCAACGGCCATCACCACAGCCACGAGGGCTACTACAAGGGCCGCAAGGACAACATGCCGCTCGAGCTCTGGATGAACTACGTCCGGCCGCTCAAGCCGATCGAGCTGACGCCACGCGAGGTCTACCTGCGCACCATGATCGGCGCGATGGAGGCGGTCCACAGCGGCACCACGACCTTGTGCGACGACACCAATGTGGCGCCGCGGATCAATCAGCAGCATGTCGACGCGGTGTTCCAGGCCTACGAGGACCTCGGGATTCGCGCCTACGTCGGTCCGACGCTGTTCGACCGGCCATTCTTCCGCGCCGTGCCGTTCGTCGACGAGGAATTTCCCGCCGACCTGCTGGCAGAACTCGACGGCACGCCGATGTTTTCCTCCGCCGACCTGCTGGCCTTCGCCAAGAAGACCGCGCGCGAGCACCATCCGAAGGAAAAGCGCGTCGGATATATCGCCGCACCCTCCGCGCCGCAGCGCTGCACCGAGGATTTCATCAAGGGGGTGCGGCGCATGGCCGACGACATGGACCTGCCGGTGATGATGCACGTGCAGGAAACGCGCATGCAGGTGGTCACCGGCCAGCTCTGGCACGGCTCGACCTTGATCGAATACCTCGACCGCATCGGCTTCATGAAGCCGAACACCGCCTTCATTCACGGCGTCTGGCTGACCCCGCGCGAGATCGAGATCCTGGCCAGAACCGGCGTCAGCGTGCAGCACAACCCGACCTCCAACCTGAAGGTCGGCTCCGGCCTCGCGCCGGTCCGCGCGCTGATCGAAGGCGGCGTCAACGTGAGCATGGGCACCGACGGCTGCGGCTCGATCGAGGGGCCCGACATGCAGAACGCGCTGTATCTTGCGAGCCTGGTGCACAAGCTGCGCGGCGACTACACCGGGTGGGTCGGCGCCACGGATTCGTTCCGTTTTGCCACGATGGGCGGCGCCAAGGCGCTCGGGCGCGCACACGAGCTCGGCGCGATCGAGAAGGGCCGCATCGCCGACCTGACCGCCTACAATCTGCACAGCCTGCCGTTCACGCCGCTGAACAATCCGGTTCACCAGCTCGTCTGCGCGGCCTGCCGCCACGAGGTCGATTTCGTGATGGTCGACGGCGAAACGATCTTGCAGCACGGCAAGCTCACGCGCGTCGATGAAGACAAGCTGATCGACGAGATCGCCGAAGCCCATGCGCGCATCGAGCCGCTGATCGCCGAATCGGAGCGCGACGTCGAGCGGTTGCGGCCTGCCTACGAACGCATCTATCGCCGCTGCGAGAAGATCGCGATCTCGCCGGATACCTATCCGGCCAGGTTCGATCACTAGAGCGAGCTTAACCGTTGCCGAGGCGCGGATTCAGTGCGTCGCGCAGCCAGTCGCCCAGCAGATTGACGGCGAGCGACAGCAGCACGAGCACCGCGCCCGGCACGATGGAAATCCACCAGTCGCCGGAGAACAGGAATTCGTTGCCGATCCGGACCATCGATCCGAGCGACGGCATGGTCGGCGGCACTCCGATGCCGAGGAAGCTCAGCGTTGCCTCGGTCAGGATCGCGAGCGCGAGATTGATCGTTGCGATCACCACCACGGGCCCGAGCACGTTTGGCCGGATGTGCGTCAGCACGATGCGCAACGGGCCGATGCCGGTCACGCGCGCGGCCAGCACATAGTCCTTGTCCCGCTCCACCAGCACAAGCGCGCGCACCGTGCGCGCGTACTGCACCCAGTAGGTCGCCGCGATGGCGACGACCAGCACCGGAACGGCGAGTGCGTCATGCGTGGCGCGCGCCATCACGGTGCGGCTGACGCCGTCGATCATCAGCGCGACCAGGATCGCCGGAAAGCTCAGCTGCACGTCGGCGATCCGCATGATCAGCGCGTCGATCCAGCCGCCGACGTAGCCGCTGATCAGCCCGAGCAGAATGCCGACGATCGCCGCCAGCACCACGCTCGATCCGCCGACCAGCAGCGACGTGCGCAGGCCAAAGATGACGGCGGACAGCATGTCGCGCCCCTGCGGGTCGGTGCCGAGCAGGAAATAGCCGCCGAACATGCCCGAAGACCCGGGCGGCAATCGCGCATCGATGACGTTTGCGCTCGCCGGATCGTTGACGTCGAACGGCGCGATGATGTTTGCGCCGAGCGCGACCGCGATCAGCACGATCGTCACGACGGCGGCGATGATCGCGAAGGGAGAGTGCAGGAAATCGTAGGCGAGATCGCCGTCCCACCAGCGCTGCGGCCGCGCCACGGCATCCGTGCTCACGTTCGCGCCCTCGCCGACAGCATGCCGGTGCGCACCCGCGGGTCGATCGCCGCATAGAGAAGATCGATGCACAGGTTCAGGATCGCGAAGCCGAGCGCGATCATCACGAGATAGGCGGCAAGCAGCGGCACGTCGGCAAACTGGATCGACTGGATCACCAGCAGCCCGAGGCCGGGCCACTGGAAAACGGTCTCGACCACGATCGAGAACGCGAAGATGTTGCCGAATTGTAGCCCGATGATGGTGATCACGGGGACGAGCGTGTTCTTGAGCGCGTGGCGGTAGTTCACGGCGCGGTTCGGCAGACCCCGCGCGCGCGCGAACTTGATGTAGTCGGCGCGCAGCACCTCGAGCATTTCGGCCCGCACCAGCCGGAGGATCAACGCCATCTGGAACAGGCCGAGCGTCAGGCTCGGCAACACCAGTGCCTTCAGGCCGCTGACGGTAAGCAGGCCGGTGGTCCATCCGCCGAACGCCACAGTCGTGCCGCGGCCGAACGACGGCAGCCAGCCGAGCCATACGGAGAAGATCAGGATAAAGACGATTCCGATCAGGAAGGTCGGAAGCGCGACGCCGACGAGCGACAAGAGCATCAGCAGGTGACTGGACACGCGGCGGCGGTGCAACGCGGTCCAGACCCCGAGCGGAATGCCGAGCAGGGTCGCGACCAGCATGGCGCACAGGCTGAGCTCGAGCGTCGCGGGAAACCGCTCCGTCAGCAACTGGCTGACCGGAACGCCGAACCGGTACGACACGCCGAGATCGCCCGCGAGGGCATCACGCAGGAAGCGAACGAATTGCAGGATCATCGGATCGTCGAGGCCGAGCGCGCGCCGCATCGCCTCGCGATCGGCCAGGCTCGCGGCCTGCCCGACCATGTTGTGGACCGGATCGCCGACGTAGCGAAACATCGCGAAGCTGACCAGCGCCGCCGCCAGGACGACGAAGATCGTCTGCGCCAGGCGCTGGATGAAGAACGACCCCACAGGCTCACGCTAGTTCCGTCGTGCCCGCAGGCGCGGGCACGACCGATTCACCGCATCAATCCTCGACCTTCACCCATCTGAGTTCAAGGCTGTCGTCGTTGCGCAGGTGCACCGACACGCCCTTGCGCACGCCCCACGCGAGACCCGCCTGATGCAGCGGGATGTGGCCGATCTCGTCCTTGTGGATCGCGAGCGCTTCGCTGATCAGCGCCTGCCGCTTGGCCTGATCGACCTCGACCTCGATCTTGTCGGTCAACTCGTCGATCTTCTTGTTGGAGAAGCTCCCGACATTGTAGGTGCCGATCTTGTCCTTCGGCGTGTTGATCACGTCCTGCAGCGTCGAATGCGCGTCATAGCTGAGCGGCTGCCAGCCGAGGATCGACATCGTGGTGTTGCGCGAGAGGATCTTCTCGAAGTACTTCGAGCGAGTCTGCGCCAGCAGGTTCACCTTGACGCCGATGCGCGCCAGCATTCCGACGATCGCCTGGCAGATCTTCTCGTCGTTCACGTAGCGGTCGTTCGGGCAGTCCATGCCGATCTCGAAGCCGCTCTGATAGCCGGCATCCGCCAGCAGCTTCTTCGACGCATCCGGATCGTACTTGAGCCGCACATCGAGCTTCTTGTCGTAGCCGTTGACTCCAGGCGCGACCATGATGGCGGCGATGTTCGAGGTGCCGCCCATGATGCGGCTCTTGATCGCGTCCATGTCGATCGCCTGGTAGAGCGCCTGGCGGACGCGCTTGTCCTTGAACGGGTTCTTGCCCTTCACGTTCGACTCGAGCAGTTCGTCGCGCGACTGATCCATGTTGACGAAGATCGTGCGCAGCTCGAAGCCGGTCAGGAGCTGGTGCTTGCCGGTGCCGCTGATGCGCGCGGCATCCTGCTGCGGGACCGGGTAGACCATGTCGACTTCGCCGGAGAGCAGCGCTGCGACGCGCGTCGCGTCCGACTGGATCGGCGTGTAGACCACCTCGGTGAGGTTGTGCTCCTTCTGGCCCCACCATGCCGCGTGGGGAACGAAGACCGTCTTCACGCCGACCTGGCGCGACGCGATCTTGAACGCGCCGGTGCCGTTGGCGTTGCTGGTCGCGAAGTTCTCCTGCTTGTTCTTGATGCTGGCCGGCATGGCGGCGTTGTTCTTCTCGGCCCACGCCTTGCTCATCATGTAGGTCGAGGTCGTCTGCAGCGGCAGGATCGGATTGGGCTTGCTCAGGATGAAGTCGACGGTGAGGTCGTCGATCTTCTTCACCTCGGTCACGGTGGCGACGGTGTAGGCCATGTCCGAGCCCTCGGCCTTCATGCGGGCGACCGAGAAGATGACATCGTCGGCGGTAAACGACTCGCCGTTGTGGAATTTCACGTTCGGACGCAGGTGGAAGCGCCAGGTCGTCGGGTTGGGCTGCTCCCACTTGGTCGCGAGCGCGGGCACCAGTTCCAGACCCTTGCCGCGGCCGACGAGGGGCTCGTAGATCTGCCCGAGCCAGGACAGCGTGAAGGTCTCGGCCAGCGCATGGGGATCGAGGGAGGCCGGGTCGATCCGGTAGGCGTACCGGAAGGTCTTGGCATCGGCCTGAGCGGCCAACAGAGCGAACGCGAGTGACAGGACGGCTACCCTGACGCGCTTCATCATCGGTCTCCACGTTTATACTGACAGGAAACTTTTTTAACGATAAGCAAATCGCGTGCCCGCCACAATGGCCCCGCCCCGGCGATCTTCGTCCGCCCACCGTGAAAAAGGACATCGATGAGCAATCCGCAGCGCGTCATCGAGAGCCTGCTGCTGGCGACTGCTGCCGGCCGCGCGATCCTTCAACTCACGCGTGCTGACGGCGCGTTTGCCATCGAAGCCGAAGCCGTGCAGCACGGTCAGCAGCAACTTCGTCACCAGACGCCTGACGTCGGCGCCCCCGATGCGAAGACTCTCGCGCTGCTCGAACGGGACAAGGCGATCATCGTTCAGGACGATCTCGCGCAGGCGCAGGCGTCGGGCGGCATAACGACGCGGATGCTGGCGCCGCTGATCCCGGATGGCCGGCTTGCCGGCGTCATCTCGCTGCATTCTGGCGAAGCGAGACAATGGAGCGCGCAGGACAAGAGCGCGATGGCGGATGCGCAAGCGAAGCTATCCGCCATTCTGGCTCACCGGGCTTCGCTGGAGCGCCCCGCGCGCGAAGATCTCCGCGCTGCGGCCACGCAGGCCATTCTGGATGGCGTCAGAACGGCGCTCGACGTGCAACGCTGCACGTTCCGTCAGCCGGTGCAGGAGGCCTTTGCGTTTCCCGTCACGTTCGAATCGCGCGCGGACGGCATGCGCAGCCTGCTCGGCGATTTCACGATCGTGCAGACCGGCCAGCCCGTCATCGTCAAGCTTCTGGCCGAGCGCAAGCAGGTGATCCAGGAAGACTGCAGTATCGCGTCCACCGATCCGCTGTTCCACAAGATGCTCGCCCACTACGGCGGCATGCGCGCGCAGATGGTGACGCCCTTCATCGTCGGCGATCAGCTCAAAGGGGTGCTGTCGGTTCACGAGCTGCGCGACGTGCGCGTCTGGACGGCTGCCGAAATGGCCCTGGCCGCCGAAGCCGCCAGCCTGATCGGCACGATCTTCGAGGTGCCGGCGCGGTGATCGCCGGCAACCCTCAGCGCGTCACCACGCGCACCAGCCGCCGTCGACCGGAATGATCACGCCGGTGACGGCGGATGCATCGTCGGAGGCGAGATAGAGCGCCGTGCCGGTCAGGTCCTCGACCTTGAAGAACGACACCTTGCTCGGCGTGCGGTCGCTCAGCCATTGGCGATGCGCATCGCCCTTGGGATTGTTCCAGTTGAACTGGTCGTTGATCGGCGTCTCGAACGGTCCCGGCGCAAGCCCGTTGACCGTGATGCCGTGCTCGGCAAGCTCGCAGGCGAGCGCCTTGGTGAGATTCACGACGCCGCCTTTCGAGGCGCAGTAGGCCGGGCAGTTGAGGAAGCCGCCCAGCCCCGCGATCGAACTCATCGTGATGATGCGGCCGTACTTCTGCTTCTTCATCGTCGGTGTCACGGCGCGCACGCAGAAGAACATGGACCGCAGATTGAGATCGAGATGCCGGTCCCACAGCTCTTCGGTCGTGTCCTCGATGCTCGCCGCGTTGAAGATGCCCACGCTCGCCGCGAGGATGTCGACGCGGCCGAACGCCTGCAGCGTCGTCTCCACCATCCTGTCGATATTGGCGACCTGATACAGGTCGGTGACGATCGCGATCGCCTTGCCGCCGGCCGCTTCGATGCGCTTCACAACGGCCGGCGTCGTTTCGGGATTCCTGTCGACGACGGCGACATTCGCGCCTTCCTGCGCAAAGCGGAGCGCCATGCCCTCGCCGAGGCCCTGGCCGCCGCCTGTCACGATCGCGGTCTTTCCCTTCAGGCGCATTGGTCTTCCCCTGTTCCGTTCACCCGAGTTCGCGCAGCACCTGGCCGACCACCTTGCGCAGCGCGGCCTGATCCTGCTCGGTCGAGTTTTGCTTTTCGTCGGCCGCCCGCGCCCACAGCGCTTCGGCGGCGCGCTGTGCGTCGGCGCGGATGCGTGCGGCGTCGACCATCGTCGGCAGCCCGTTTGCGATCACCTGCCGTCCATCGACGAACACATGCTCCACGTCGCGGCCGCCCGCGTCATGCACCAACGTGCCGAGCGGGTCGAGCAACGGCGTGAGATGCGGGTGGCGGAAATCGAACACGACGAAGTCGGCAAGGTAGCCGGGCATCAGGCGCCCCATCTCGTGCGAGCGCCCGAGCACCTGCGCGCCGGCGGATGTCGCCATCGCGAAGGCGTCCTTCGGCTGCCACTGGTCGGAGACCGAGCCGATCTGGATGCGCGCGACCGCCAGCGACCAGCGCATCGCTTCCGTCATGTCCTGCGTCAAATTGTCCGTGCCGAGCGCGATGCGGGCGCCGGCCGCCTTCAGCTTCGGCGTGGGCGCCATCGCGCCGCCGGTGGCGTTGCCTTTCGGCACGTGGGCCACCGTCATGCCGGACGCCGCGAGCCGCGCGATGTCGTCGTCGGTCAAGTAGATGCAATGCGCCGCGATCAGCTTGTCGGTCAGCAGGCCGACGCGCTCGAGCAGTTGCGTCGGCGTGCCGCCGCTGCGCTTGGCGATGACGGCGTTCTCCAGCTTGCTCTGCGACAGATGCGTCCAGATGTTCAGGCCGGTCTCGCGCGCAAGGCCGGCCACCTTGGCGAGCAGCTCATCCGAGCAGGTGTCGGGCGCATGCGGCGCGAGCGTCACATGCGTGCGCCCGCCGCGCCCGTTGTGGTGCTGCTTCATCAGCTCGCGCGTGGCCTCGATGCAGGCGTCTCCGATCGCGGGGTCGTGGCGCCAGATGCCCTCGTGCACGCGGGTGAAATCGACGTCGTGGAAACGCGTGCAGGACCACACGCGCAGGCCAAGGTCGGCCATCGCCGGCAGGGTCACGTGCGCGTGCACATACGAGTCGACCATTGCGGTCGACCCGAAGGTGAGCGACTCCAGCGCGCCAAGCCGCGCCAGCGCGACGGCTTCGTCCTCGGTGATGTCGTGGCCGTGCGGAACGCCGCGCGTGTAGGCGGGCGCGAAGCCCATATCGAGTGCGATGCCGCGCATCAGCGACAGCACCGCATGGGTATGCACGTTGACGAAGCCGGGCGTGACCAGCCGGCCGTCGGCCTCGACCACACGCGCTGCCGGGATCTCCGCCGGAAGCTCCTCGCGCGCGCCGACGAACGCGATGCGATTTCCGGCGACGCCGAGGACACCCTCTTTGAGGACCGGCCGGGAGGGATCGCCGGTCAGGAGCGTCGCTCCCACGATGGCCGTGTCAAACTGCATTCCGCTCCCGCGACTTCAGAACACGCCGACACGTGCGATGCCGAAGGCTAGCATCGACGTGAACCAGGGTAAATATTTTTTCCTTTCAGTTTGTGCCGTTGCTGAAAACGATTTATCGTCGCGGCCGATGCCGGGATCGAACGGGGGACAGCAACGATGAACGGCCTATCGCGTCGCACACTGCTCAAGGTTTCCGCCGCCTCGGGGCTCGGCTCCACGATGGGCCTGCCCGCAATGGACATCGCCGCCGCGCAACAGGGCGAGCAGCTGCTCGTCGTCATGTGGGGCGCGGCCTGGATCGAAGTCTCGCGCAAGATCGTCGACGCCTATGTGGCGAAGACCGGCGACAAGGTTGCGTGGGAATTGCACGCCGGCGGCGCGATGGCGATCGTCGCCAAGGTGAAGCCGGCCTGGCCGCGCGTGAACTACAATCTCATCTCGGGCTGGGACCCGGTGTTCCGCGCGATGATCAAGGAAGACTGGGTCGAGCCGGTCACCCTCGACGAGATGCCGGCACTCAAGGACATCCCGCCGGTCTTCTTCCAGAAGAACGCCAAGGGCGAGCTGATGACCGTTCCGCTCTCGACCGCCGGGGCCTTCTGGGGCTATCGCACCGACCTCGTCGACAAGCCGATCGAGTCGATCGAGCAGCTGCTCGAGCCGCGCTTCAAGGGCAAGCTGTGCGTGCCATTCCCGGTGAACCTGACCGGGCTGCTGATGCTGACCCTCGCGATGCAGCGCGGCGGCAACGAGCGCAACATCGAGCCCGGCTGGCAGTTCCTGAAGGAGCTTGCGGAGCGCGGTCAGATCGGCCGGGTCATCAACAACAATTCCGAGTTCATCAACGCGATGAGCTCGGGCGAGACCTCGGTCGCCTTCTTCAACATCGGGGCCTGGACGCAGGTGCGCAAGCAGTTCCCGGTCA
Organism: Steroidobacteraceae bacterium; assembly: GCA_035277305.1. Classification (GTDB taxonomy): domain Bacteria; phylum Pseudomonadota; class Gammaproteobacteria; order Steroidobacterales; family Steroidobacteraceae; genus Steroidobacter. The sequence continues at coordinate 9,227 of DATEKT010000201.1, forward strand.
AGATCATGTCGAAGATCAAGGACAACAAGGGTTTCCTGTTCAACGAAGGCTTCGCGGTGATCAAGCAACCCGACCCGAAGAAGGTCGCGGCGGCGAAGCGGCTCGCCAACCACTTCGCGACGCCCGCGATCAACGAGCAGTACAACTGGCCGCTGGGCGAAGGCCCGACCAATCCGAAATCGAAGGCGAATCCGGATATCGCCGATGTGTTCTACACGCCCGACGAGCTCGGGCAGTACGCCTACATCGCCGACTTCGAATACATGGCGAGCCAGGTCGACAGCTGGGCCAAGCGCTGGGAGCAGGAGATCGCGCCGCTGATCCGCCGCTCCTGATCCGGCTCGGGTGCCGGCAGCGATCATGCGGCAACCACGATTGTCAGCCTTCCAGTGCGCCCTGCTTGCGCCGGGCGCGATCCTGCTGGCGGTGCTGCTGGTCGCTCCGATCGCCCTGATGGCGGTGGAGAGTTTCCGTCCCTTCGTCGGCGGGCGGGTCGGCGCCGGCGCGGGCTGGACGCTGCGCAACTACACCGAACTGATCGAGCCTGCCTACGCGTTCTATTTCTACGACACGTTCCGCATCGGCTTCATCGTCAGCGCCATTGCGCTGCTGCTGGCGACGCCGCTCGCCTGGCAGGCGGCGCGCACGAAGCGGCGCGCGGTGCGGGTTTCGATCTTCGGGCTGCTGATCGGGCTGCTGTTCATGAGCCTGGTCGCCCGCCTCTACGCGATCCAGATGACCTGGGGCACCAACGGGCCGCTGGCGTTCTTCGGCACGCTGATCGGCGTGCCGGCGCGCAGCGCGGGCTATGCGGCGATCCAGGTCGCGATCGGGCTGCTGCACTTCGTCGTCCCGATGTCGGCGATCATCCTGATCGGCACGTTCCAGAACATCAGCCCGCGGCTGGAAGAAGCCGCGGCCTCGCTCGGGGCGCCGCGCTGGCGCGTGGCGCTGACCGTGACCTTGCCGCTCGCCGCGCCCGGCCTGTTGTCCGCATTCATGATCGCCTTCGCGATGTGCATCAGCAACTTCGTGGTGCCGCTGATCCTCGGGCGCGGCGT
>DATEKT010000202.1:0-23264 GCA_035277305.1 Steroidobacteraceae bacterium
TCGCCGCGGAATACCTGTCGCGCATCGACGCGTACTGGCGCGCCGCCAACTATCTCTCGGTAGGGCAGATCTATCTGCTCGACAATCCGCTGCTGACACAGCAGCTCGCGATCGAGCACATCAAGCCGCGCCTGCTCGGCCATTGGGGCACGACGCCGGGGCTGAATTTCATCTACGCGCATCTGAACCGCGTCATCAACAAGCACGACCTCGACATGATCTATGTCGCCGGGCCCGGACACGGCGGCCCCGCGCTAGTCGCCAACACTTATCTGGAAGGCACGTACAGCGAGCACTACCCGAATGTGTCGGAAGACGTCCACGGGCTGCGCCGGCTTTTCAAGCAGTTCTCGTTTCCGGGCGGCATCCCGAGTCACGTCGCGCCCGAGACGCCCGGCTCGATTCACGAGGGTGGCGAGCTCGGATACTCGCTCTCTCACGCGCACGGTGCGGCCTTCGACAATCCCGACCTGATCGTCGCGTGCGTAATCGGCGACGGCGAAGCGGAGACCGGACCGCTCGCGACCAGCTGGCACTCGAACAAGTTTCTGAATCCGGTGCGCGATGGCGCGGTGCTGCCGATCCTGCATCTGAATGGCTACAAGATCGCCGGTCCGACGGTACTGGCGCGAATTCCGCGCGAAGAGCTCACGCAACTGCTGAGCGGTTGTGGCTACGAGCCGTTCTACGTCGACGACGAAGCGAGCCACGCAGCGACGCATCTGGCGATGGCGCAGACGCTCGACCGCATCATCGCGCGCATCCGCGAGATCCAGCAGGACGCTCGCAGCAGCGGCTTTCGCACGCGTCCGCGCTGGCCTGCGCTCGTGCTGCACACACCGAAGGGCTGGACCGGGCCGCGCGAAGTCGACGGCGTGCAGGTCGAAGGCACATGGCGCGCGCACCAGGTGCCGCTGGCCGAGCTCGCGCAGAAGCGCGGCCATCTGCGCATGCTCGAAGAATGGATGCGCAGCTATCGTCCCGAAGAGCTGTTCACGAGCGAAGGCAAATTGCAGCCCGAGTTGCGCGCGCTCGCGCCGCAGGGCAAACGACGCATGGGCGACAATCCGCACGCGAACGGCGGCATCTTGCTGCGCAATCTGCGTTTGCCGGATTTCCGCGAGTACGCCGTCGAATTGAAACGTCCCGGCGCTGTGATTGCCGAAGCGACGCGCGTGCAAGGCGCCTACATCCGCGACGTGATGAAGCTCAACCTGGCGACGCAGAACTTCCGCGTCTTCAGCCCGGACGAGCTGACGTCCAATCGCTGGAATGACGTGCTCGATGTGACCGCGCGCATGTCCGCCGCGGAAATCCGCCCGGATGACACGCACGTCGCGAACGATGGACGCGTGCTCGAAATGCTGAGCGAGCATCAGTGCCAGGGCTGGCTCGAAGGCTATCTGCTGACCGGCCGGCACGGCTTCTTCAGCTGCTACGAGGCGTTCGTGCACATCGTCGACTCGATGTTCAACCAGCACGCCAAGTGGCTGAAGACCTGCAATCACATCCCGTGGCGCCGCCCGATCGCCTCGCTCAATTACCTGCTGAGCTCGCACGTCTGGCGCCAGGATCACAACGGCTTCAGTCACCAGGATCCGGGGTTCATCGATCTCGTCGTCAACAAGAAGCCGGAAGTCATCCGCATCTATCTGCCGCCCGACGCAAACACGCTGCTGTCAGTGACGGATCACTGCCTGCGCAGCCGCAACTTCGTCAATGTGATCGTGGCCGGCAAGCAGCCCGAACATCAGTGGTTGTCGATGGATGCAGCCATCAAGCATTGCAGCTCCGGCATCGGCATCTGGTCCTGGGCCAGCAACGACCAGGACGCGGAACCGGATGTCGTGCTGGCTTGCGCGGGCGATGTGCCGACCCTCGAAACGCTCGCGGCCGTGACCTTGCTGCGCGAGTGGCTGCCCGACCTCAAAGTCCGCGTCGTCAACGTCGTCGACCTGATGACGCTGCAGCCGCCGAGCGAGCATCCGCACGGCTTGCCCGACTCGGAGTTCGATTCCATGTTCACGACCGACAAGCCCATCCTGTTCGCATTTCACGGCTATCCGTGGCTGATCCACCGGCTCACCTATCGCCGCCGCGGCCACGACAATCTGCATGTGCGCGGCTACAAGGAAGAAGGCACGACCACGACGCCGTTCGACATGACCGTGTTGAACGAGCTCGATCGCTTCCATCTCGTCGACAGCGTGATCGCGCGCGTGCCGGGACTCGCAACCCAGTCCGCGCACCTGCGCCAGCGCGTGCGCGACAAGCTCGTCGAGCACCGCGAGTACGTGACGCGTCACGGCGAAGACATGCCGGAGATCAGGAACTGGAAGTGGCAGTAGCGCGGGACGATGTGTCAGAGCAGCGTCGCCGCCGCGATCGCCATCGCCAGCTCCTCGTCGGCTCGCACCACCAGAAGTCGTGTGCGCGAGCCGGCTCGCGATATCTCGCAGCAGCCCGACGCTGAGTCGGGACGAGCATCGCGATTCCTGGCGTCGTCGAGCTCGGCGCCGAGAAACTCCAAGCGCTCCAGGCAGGCGCGCCGGATGACGGCGCTGTTCTCCCCTACTCCACCCGTGAACGCGATGACGTCCGCGCCGCCCATGACCGCGGCGTACGCTCCGATGTACTTGCGCACGCGGTGCGCATAGATCCCGATCGCCACGCGACATGTCTCATCGCCGGCCGCAGCGCGTCGCTCGATCTCGCGCATGTCGTGAGTTCCGGTCAATCCCTGCATCCCCGCTTTCTTGTTCAGCACGTCGTCGAGCGCCTTTGCGTCGATCGCTTTCGCATGCAACAGATGCAGCAGCACACCGGGATCCAGATCGCCGGCGCGCGTACCCATCACGAGTCCTTCGAGCGGCGTCATGCCCATGCTCGTCTCGACGCTGCGGCCGTGCTCGATCGCGGCGGCGCTCGCCCCGTTGCCGAGGTGACACGAGACGATCCGCAACTTTCCGGCATCGACGCCCATGTGCGTGGCGACACTCTGCATCACGTGTGCGTGACTGATGCCATGGAATCCGTAGCGCCGGATGCCGAAGCGCTGTCGCAGATCCTGCGGAAGCGCATATTCGCGCGCAGCGAGCGGCAACGTCGCATGAAACGCAGTGTCGAAGATTGCGATGTGCGGAGTTCGCGGATACGCCTTGCGCGCCTGGCGCACGGCCGCCAGCGCGGGCGGATTGTGGAGCGGCGCGAGGTGACTGAGCTGCTCGATTGCTTCGAGAACCTGGTCATCGATGCGCGTTGGCTGCACGAAGCTCTCGCCGCCGTGCACGATGCGATGTGCGAAGGCATCCGGCTGCCCATGCTCGGCGCTGCGCGAGCGCAGTTCCTGTAGAACTTGCGCGACGGCCTCGCTGAAACCGGAGGCGTCGGCATTCTCTACATGGGTTTCGTATAGGCGCCGGCGCTGAGCGCTGTCCACGATGGCGCACTTGATCGAGGAACTGCCGCAGTTGAGGGCGAAGATGGGCATACGCGGGAGCCTGGGGCTGGAGCTATATTATAAGGAGTGGCCGCCTCGCACATGACTGAAGCAGAATCGCTCGCCGAAGAGCTCGTCGCCCTCGGTATCAGCGGCGATGGCGTCCTCGTCGTGCACACTGCCTTTTCCAGCTTCGGCGGGCGCGCAGGTTCGCCTGCAGATCTGATCGCGGCGCTGCGCATGGCAGCTGGCGCGCGCGGCACGCTCGTGATGCCCAGCATGAGTGACGACGACGAACAGCCTTTCGATGCGCGGCGCACACCGTGCATCGGCATGGGAATCGTCGCCGACACGTTCTGGCGCATGGCGGGCGTGATCCGCAGTGATAGCCCGCACTCCTTCGCTGCGATCGGGCCGCACGCCGAAGAGATCACGGCGCCGCATCCGGTCGATGTACCTCACGGCCCCGACAGCCCGATCGGGCGGGCGCACGAGCTGGATGCTGAAATTCTGTTGCTCGGCGTGGGACATGACGCGAACACGACGGTGCACCTCGCCGAAACCGTCGCGAGCGTTCCCTACAAACTGCCGAAGTACGCGACGGTGATGCGCGACGGGCAGCCCGTCCGGCACCACTACGAAGAGATCGACCACTGCTGCTCGAATTTCGCGCTGCTAGACCCGTGGCTGGAAGCGCGTGGACATCAGCAGCGCGGATTCGTCGCTGGCGCGTCTGCGCGGCTCGTCGGCGCACGCGATGTCGTCGCCACGGCTCTCGAGCATCTGCGTGAGAATGAACTGGTGTTCCTGCATCCTCCCGGTGTGTGCACGGAGTGCGACGAAGCGCGCGCGAGTGGAACCGCTGCACCCAGCTGAGCCTTGTCTGCTGTGTTGAGAGTAACGGAGTATGCGCGATGCAGGACCTGGACAAGCGCAGCTGGCTCGTGCCGGCGACAGCAACACTGGCATTGATTCCTACGGCGGCGGGCGCATCCGGATTCGCACTGCTCGAACAGAGCTCGAGCCGACTCGGCACTGCTTTCGCGGGCACTGCGGTCGCCGCAGACGACGCGACCACTGTGTTCTTCAATCCCGCTGGCATGACGTCGCTGAACCAGCCCGAGGCTGCCGTCAGCGCCAGCGGCATCGATATCAGCTCGCAGTTTCGCAACGACAGCTCCGTGGCGGCGTTCGCGCAGCCGCTCGGCGGCAGCGGCGGCGATGCGGGCGACTGGAATTTCGTACCCGCTGCGTATTTCGCAATGCCCGCCAGCGACAACCTGGCCTTCGGCATCGGCGTCAACGCGCCCTTCGGTCTCAAGCTCGTGTACGACGATGACTGGATCGGCCGCTTCCAGGCGCTGCGCTCGGAGATTTCGACGCTGAACATCAATCCGTCGGTCGCGTATCGGATCGGCGGGCGAGTTTCGCTCGGCGCCGGCATCGACTTTCAACGGATCGATGCGGAGTTGACGAACGACGTCAATTACTCCGCTGTTGTTGCACAAGGCGTGCAGCAGCTGGTGGGCGCGGGTCAGCTGCCTCCCGCGACCGCTGCGGCGATCGTCGCTGCAAACGGCGGGCTCGCGGGCCGCGCGCGGGTGCGCGGCGACGATGACGCGTGGGGATTCAATCTCGGCGCGCTGTTCGAGCTGTCGGACCAGACGCGCCTCGGCCTGTCGTATCGGTCGTCGATCGACTACAAGGTGCGCGCCACGATCGCCTTCGATGCACCCACCGGCGCCGACCCGATAGCGAACGGCATCATAGCGGCCGCCTCGGCGGACGGTGCACCGCTCTCGACCGGCCCCGTGCACGTCGACCTGAAGCTGCCGGATTCTGCAACGCTGTCGCTGCAGCATCGTTTCGGAGAAAAGTACGCGCTGCTTGCGGACGCGTCGTGGACCGGATGGAGCTCGATCCAGGAACTGCGCATCGTGCGCGACACCGGCGCGACCGCATCGCTGACGCCGGAGCGCTGGAAAGACACATGGCGTTATGCGCTCGGCGCGACGTACGCGATGAACGACGCCGTCACGCTGCGTGCCGGCGTCGCATTCGACAAAACACCGGTGCCGGACGCGACGCGAACGCCACGTCTGCCCGACACTGACCGCACCTGGGTGGCGATTGGAGCGCGCTGGCAAGTTTCGCCGTCGCTGCTGATGGATTTCGGCTATGCGCACCTGTTCAGCGACACCGTGCCGCTCGATCAGGACGCAGGCAATGCCGCGGCGTCCGCACTGCTCGTCGGCAAGCAGCATTCGGACATCGATATCGTGAGCGCGCAGCTCGCGTATCGATTCTGACGTCAGAAGGTTTTGCCGAGCCGCAGGTACCAGAAGCGCCCTTTGAGGTCGCCCTGCGAAGTGTCGTATCCCTGAACGCCGTTCACTTCCGCAAAGTGCGGCTCCTGGTTGAGCGCGTTCAAGGCGCCGCCGGTGAACTTCAGGCCGTGCAACAGAGTCGAGCCTTCCAGCAGCTGGCCAAGGTCGAGCGAGAACTGCAGATCGAGGAACGTCTGCGACGGGACGGTCCGGCCGTTGCGCACGTCGTTACGAGTGTCGTCGTAGCTCGGGATGTAGCGCACGTATGTCGTAGCACCGAGCGCGCCGAGCTGCCAGTCGAGACTCGCGATGGCGCGCCATTCGGCGATCGTGCCGAACGTGTTGGCGACATTGACCCGATCCGTCGGTGCCTGCCCCGCCAGATCCAGCGCGTCGTACTGGTCGATCCACGTGCCCTTCACATCGGCCGCGAAGTGGCCAACGACGGTATCGAATGCGTAGCTCGCGCCGAGATCGATGCCGCTGGTCGTGAGGCTGCCGAAGTTCATGCGGGTCAGATCGATCGAGAGCACTCTGCCCGGAATTCCGGCCGCCAGTTCCTCGGCTGTCGGTTCGGCGCGCACGACACGGCCTGGGATATCGGTCTCGTGCAGCAGCGCGAACGGCGAGCTCAGTGCGACGATCCGCTTGTCCATCGCGACGTGCCAGTACGTCGCCGCAAGCGTGAGCGGCCGGAGTGCTTCGGGGGTGAACTCGATGCCCGCGGTATAGGATTCGGCACGCGTGGCTTCGAGGTCGGACGTGCCGCCGGCGATCTGTATTGCCACATACGACTCCCCGCGCCGTGGATCTGCGATCGACTGCTGTGCCGAAATGTGCGGCAGATACAGCTCGTAGAGCGACGGCGGGCGAAAACTGCGCGCGTATGTTCCGCGAATCGAAATGTCCCGCAACGGACTCCACACTACTCCGTACTGCGGACTGAAGATCTCGCCGAAATCGGTGAACCGGTCGAAGCGGCCCGCTGCCGTCACGGTCAGCTGACGCGCAGCAGGAATCTGCATCTGCTCGCTGAGGAGCGGCACGCGCAGCTCAGCGAAGCCTGCACCGACCTCACGACCCCGCGCACCAAGCTGCGAATCGAACTTGAGGGTTTCCTTGCGCCACTCGGCGCCGAGGACAGGAGTGACATCGCCGGCCGGCAGGGCGAACAACCTGCCGCTGACCACACCGGTCATCTGAGTCCCGTCGAGCGCTATGTCCGTGATGTCCGGCGGCACGAGCACGCTCGCGAGAAGTTCCGGGCTGCCGGCAGGACCCGGCCCGAGCAGATTGAGCGTCCGATCCGGATCGGGGTTGGCAAGAGCCTGCGCGAGCCGGCCGGTGTCGACCATGTTCTCGAGCCGGACCTTGGCGTCCTCTTCGCTGCGCAGGAACGATACCTCCCAGTCCCCTCGCGGAAATTTGCCGCGCAGCGAGCCGGAGCCGCGGATCAGCGTCGAGTCGACACGCACCTGCGTCCGATCGGCACCGCTGAGGAGTCCGATCACCATGACGGGCTGGCCGAGGCGGTTGTATGGATTCGTGGGCGGTATCAGAGCGCCGGTCACGAGCGGCGGCAGGGTCGAGTAGCCCACACTTCGATCGACGAACATGAGGTCTGCGGCCGCGATCAGATCCGGCGAGACGTTTGCTTGCGCGCTTGCCACGGCGCTGCCGCGCCGATCCTCCGCGACGATCGGGAAATACTGCAGCAGGCTCTCGCGATTGAGCTGGAAGGGCAGGAACTCGTCGGGCTCAGTGATCGCGCCACGCGTCTGCCCGGGAATGGCTGCGAACGGCGCGCCGCCCGGCAGGGTGAAGCCAGGAATCACCGCAAAGACATTTCCCGGACTGCTGAGCATCGAGCGCTGATCGACACTGCCGAACCGCGTGTAGTCCTGGTTGCGCCACAGGTCGCGCTCGACGCCGAGGAGCGGCGCCAGGTCGCGATAGTCGAGCACAAACGCGGCCCGCGCGTCGTCGTTACCCAGACCCGCGCTGATCGACGCTTGATGCTCTTCGCCTCCGCCCGCCGCAGTGCCGAAGTGAGCCTCGATGCGCGGGTGCTCGATGGCGTCGCGCAGCACGATATTGATGATGCCGCCGATCGCGTCGGCGCCATGTCGTACGGAGATCGAATCGAGCTGCACCTCGACTCTTTCCACGGCACTGAGCGGGATCTGATTCAGATCGAAAGCATTCGTCGGGAAACTGGCGGCACTGCCGAACGCCCGACGGCCATTGATCAGCACGAGAGTCATCGCTGGCTCGAGGCCGCGCAGCTCCGCGTACTGGGCGCCGTTGCTGCGGAAACCGTCAGGCCGCAGGAACGGCTGCTGCGGAATGAAGTGCAGCAGCTGCATGATCGACGTCGCGCCGGAGTGCTCGATCGCCTCGGGGCCCAGCACGACGACGGGCGCGGACAGTACATCCACCTTGCGCAGCTTCGACGCCGACGTCGTGATCTCTTCCAGGATCGTGCCGGCACTCTGCTCTTCACGCGCCGGCACTGCGCGCGGTCGCCGCGCCACACTCGCTGGCTTGGCAACCGGCGTTGCCGCCTTCGGCGGTGGCGGCGCGCGCACGATGGCGATGTTCTTTGAGTTGATCCAGGAAAACGTCAGCCGTGTCGGGCGCAACAGCTCGGTCAGCGCCTGCTCGATGGTGTAGTCGCCGACGACCGGTCCGACCTGGATCTGCTCTTCCTCGGTGGATTCAGGACTGTAGCCGTAGTAAACGCGCGTTTGATCCGCCAGCTGCTGGAGTGCAGTCGTCAGCGTCTGGCGCGGGATGTTGAGCGGATATTTGTGGGAAGAATCCTGGGCCTGCGCGTCGGCGATCCATGCGAGACAGGCGAACACGGCGACAAGGACGATGCTCCTTGCACTGTCTCCCTGCCTCCAGCGTCTTGCCTGCGGGCCCACGGCTTATAGTTCATTCCCTCGAGACAGGCGAAGAGTGCAGCAGACTCCTGCATGCCGCAAGCACGCGACGACATAACATGTACGTATTGCGAGCGTGCTGCCACGGCGCGGTTCCGGGAATACGCCGTTGGCCGCAGTCTATATATATGTATGCACGCCGCGATGCGTCAGCTGACCGGCTGCTCGCTCACCATGGTCAGCACGTCGTAGCTAGCGACGATCTCGCCGTTGCCGTTGGTGATCTCCGTGTCCCATGCAACTTCGCCGTACCCTTTCTCGGCGCGCAGCGATTTCGACTTGCACGTGAGCCGCACCTTGATGCGGTCCCCCGGCTTCACCGGCTTCAGGAAGCGCAGGTGATCGAGCCCGTAGTTCGCGAGCACCGGCCCGTACGGCGGATCGACGAACAGCCCGGCCGCTGCCGAGATCAGGAAGTAGCCGTGCGCAACCCGGCCGCCGAACAACGGATTGCGGCGCGCCGCCTCCTCGTCCATGTGCGCGTAAAAATTGTCGCCCGACAACGCCGCGAAACTCTCGATGTCGGCCAGCGTGACTTCGCGCTCGGCGCTGTTGAGCGTGTCGCCGATCTGCAGCTCGTGGAACGACTTGCGAAACGGGTGAACGCCCGGCGCCTTCTGCACCGCACCCCGTGTCCAGCGTCCGGTGATCCGGGCGATGGTCTGCGGACTGCCCTGAATCGCAGTGCGCTGCATGTAATGCATGACGCCCCGGATCCCGCCCATCTCTTCGCCGCCGCCCGCGCGGCCCGGACCGCCGTGCACGAGTCCCGGCAGCGGTGAGCCGTGTCCGGTGGACTCCTTCGCGCAATCGCGATTGACGATCAGGAGCCGGCCGTGAAGCGGCGCGAGCCCGAGAGCGAACTCGACTGCCGCATCGTCGTCAGCGGTAAAGACGGAGCTGACGAGACTCCCCTCGCCGCGGCGCGCATAGGAGATTGCATCACTCACCGACGCATACGGCATGACCGTGCACACCGGGCCGAATGCCTCGACCGTGTGGATCGCCTGAGCTTTGGCCGGCTCGCGGCAGAACAACAGTGCCGGCGCGACGAATGCGCCCTTCTCCCGATCTGCGCCCGTGAGTTGCAGCGTGCCGCCATCCCCGGTGAGCAGTTCGGCTTCCCGCCGCAACTCCGCAATGCGGCTGATCACTTCGCGCCGCTGACTGAGAGCGGCGAGCGGGCCCATGCGCACCTGCTCGAGCCGCGGATCGCCGATGACGACCTTGGCGAGCGCGGCCTTGATCGCTTGCGCCGCCGCTTCCGCATGCGCCGCCGGCACGATCGCCTTGCGAATCGCAGTGCACTTCTGTCCGGCTTTCGCCGTCATCTCCCGCGTCACTTCGCGCACGAAGGCGTCGAATTCGGGCTGGCCCGGCGCAGCGTCCGGGCCGAGCACGCAGGAGTTGATCGAGTCCGTCTCGCTGACGAAGCGCACCGAGTTGGCGACGATCGTCGGATGCGTCCGCAACTTCTGTGCCGTGCTCGCCGAGCCGGTGAAGGACACGACGTCCTGGCACGTCAGGTGATCGAATGCATCGCCGAGGCTGCCACACACCAGCTGCAACACGCCGTCCGGCAGGATGCCCGACTCGACGATGCGGCGGACCGCAAGCTCGGTGAGATACGCAGTCGCACTCGCCGGCTTGACGATTGCGGGCATGCCGGCCAGCAGCGTCGGCGACAGCTTTTCCAGCATTCCCCACACCGGGAAGTTGAACGCATTGATATGAATCGCCGCGCCCTCAAGCGGCACGCAAATGTGCTGGCCGATGAACGTTCCCGTCTTCGACAGCATCTCGACGTCGCCGTCGACATAGACGCGGTTGTTCGGCAGCTCGCGTGTGCCACGCGAGGCGTACGCGAACAGCGTGCCGATGCCGCCATCGATGTCGATCCAGGAATCCGCCTTGGTCGCGCCGGTCGCATACGACAGCGCGTAGAGCTCGTCTTTGTGCTCGGTGAGCATCTTGGCAATGCGCTTGAGCAACGCCGCACGCTCGTGGAACGTGAGCCGGCGCAGCGCGGCTCCGCCAGTCCGCCGCGCGTAATCGAGCACACCCGCAAAGTCGATGCCGCTGGAAGAAGCCTCCGCAATCACTTGTCCCGTCGTCGCATCGCGCAGCATCTGCGCATCGCGCTCTCCTGCATGCCAGCGGCCCTGCACGTAGCTCTTCAGTTGCATCGCATACTCCTCAGCCGGCACGCGGCGAGCGCTTGTCGATGACGCGCTTCGCCTTGCCAATGGAACGTTCGATCGAGCCCGGCTCGCGCACTTCGACGCGAACGCTGATGCCGATCATGGATTTCACCTGCTGCACGAGCGCGTCCGCGGCACGCGCTCCCGCGGCGAACGCGGCGGCGTCCGCCGCCTCGACGTGCACAGCGAGCGCATCGAGCGGCCCTTCGCGCGTCAGCTCGAGTACGTAGTGCGGCGCCAGCGAGGGCGTCCGCAGAATCAGCTCTTCAATCTGCGTCGGGAACACGTTCACACCGCGCACGATCAGCATGTCGTCGCAGCGTCCGAGAATTTTCTCGATGCGCCGCATCGGCCGCGCCGTCGGCGGCAGCAGCCGGGTGAGATCGCGTGTGCGATAGCGGATCACCGGCAGCGCCTGCTTCGTCAGCGAGGTGAGCACGAGCTCACCGGGCTCGCCTTCCGGGAGCACTGCGCCGGTCTGCGGATCGACGATCTCCGGATAGAAGTGGTCTTCCCACAGCACCGGTCCATCCTTGGTCTCGATGCACTCGTTCGCCACGCCCGGGCCGATGACTTCCGACAGACCGTAGATCTCGATCGCATCCAGGCCCATCGCCGCTTCGATCTGTGTCCGCATCGCGCCGGTCCACGGCTCCGCGCCGAGAATGCCGACGCATAGTGAGGACGCCGCCGGATCCAGACCCTGTCGCGTGAATTCTTCGGCGATGGCGAGCAGATACGACGGCGTCACCATGATGATGTCGGGCTTGAAGTCGCAGATGAGTTGCACCTGCTTAGGTGTCTGTCCTCCCGACATCGGTACGACAGTGCATCCCAGTCTTTCGGCGCCGTAGTGTGCGCCGAGTCCGCCGGTGAAGAGCCCGTAGCCATAGGCGACATGCACGATGTCGCCCGGGCGACCACCTGCCGCGCGAATCGAGCGCGCCATGAGCAGTGCCCAGGTATCGATGTCCTCGGCGGTATAACCGACGACAGTCGGCTTCCCGGTCGTGCCGCTCGATGCGTGAACGCGCGCAACCTTCTCGCGCGGCACAGCGAACATCCCGAACGGATAATTCGCGCGCAGATCGTCCTTCACCGTGAACGGAAATTTTGCGAGATCGTCGAGCGTGCGCAGATCGTGCGGATGCACGCCGGCGACGCGGAAGCTCTCGCGGTAGTGCGCGACATTCTCGTACGCGTGCTGCACCGACCATTTCAACCGCTGCAACTGCAGAGCGCGCAGCTCGTCGACGCTCGCTGTCTCGATCGGCTCGAGACCCTGCGGTTTGTCGCGCCGCGACTTCATGGCCTGGCGACGATGGCGCCGCCGATCTCGTGCGAGCGGCCGCGAAACATTGCGACGCTCTCCCCACGCTGATTGCGCACGGCCACGTCGTACACGCCCGTGCGCTTCGAGCGCGAGCGCTCCTCCGCAATCGCGGTCAGCTCCTCGTCAAGCCGCACAGGCAGCAGGAACTCGATGCTTCCCGAGGATGCGACAGTCACGAGGTCGTAAGTGTTGCAGGCGAAAGCGAATGCGCTGTCGGCGAGCGTGAAGATCAATCCGCCGTGGCAGATCTTGTGACCGTTCACCATGTCCTCGCGCACGGTCATCGCCAGACGCGCGTAGCCGGGACGAATTTCCAGGATCCGCATGCCGAGCGCCTGCGAGGCGCGATCCTGCGCGTACATCGAGCGCGCTGAGGCTTCGGCGACGGCCTGCGGATCGCTCATGGATCGTCAGCGGCCCGTGAACTTCGGGTTGCGCTTCTCGGTGAACGCCGCGACGCCCTCGGCATAGTCCTGCGACCGGCCGAGCTCGCGCTGGAAATCGCGCTCCTGGTCGAGCTGCTGCTCGAACGACCGGCCCCACGACTCGTAGATCGCCTGCTTGGTCCTCGCGAGACCGCGCGTCGGCGCGAGCGCGAGCTGTTGCGCGAGGGTGTCCACCGTCGTCTTGAACTCGGCGTCCTCGACACAGCGCCAGATCAAGCCCCATTGCGCGGCCTGCTCGGCTGAAAGCTTGTCTGCCAACAGTGCAAGACCCATGGCGCGCGCATTGCCGAGGAGTCGCGGCAGCAGCCACGTGCCGCCCGAATCGGGAACGAGGCCGAGCTTGCTGAACGACTGGATGAAGCTTGCAGAGCGCGTCGCGATCACGAGATCGCAGGACAACGCGATGTTCGCACCGGCGCCGGCGGCGACACCGTTGACGGCTGCGATGACGGGCATCGGCAGCGAGCGCAATGCCAGCACCAGCGGCTTGTAATACTTGTCGATTGATTCGCCGAGATCGACGCCCTGCCCGCCCGGCGCGACGGCGCGGTCGCCGAGATCCTGGCCGGCGCAGAAGCCGCGGCCTGCGCCGCTGAGCACCAGCACGCGCGCCTCGTGATCCTCTGCAAGACGGCCGAGCGCGTCGCGTACTTCGCGATGCATCTCGACGTTGAAACTGTTCAGGCGATCCGGCCGGTTCAGGGTCAGGCGCGCGATGCCCTCGCTCACCTCGAACAGAAGAGTCTGGTAGCTCATGTCAGCGCTCGTCGTAGGTCAGTTCGAGTTCAGTCGCGGCGGGCAGCGCCTGGCAGCACAGCACATAGCCGGCTTCGACTTCCCAGGGCTCGAGCGCGTAGTTCGTCATCATCGTGACCGCGCCGCGCACGACGCGGGTCCGGCAGGTCGAGCATACGCCCGCGCGGCACGAATAGGGCAGCTCGAGGCCCGCCTGCTCTGCCGCTTCCAGCACGGTCGTGCCATCGCTCGCCATCGCGAACGAGCGCCGCCTTCCGTCCATCACCACCGTCACCTGCGTCTGCCCTTGCTCTGCTGCGCTCTTGGGCGTGACTGCGTGCGGATCAGGCTTCAGCCTGACTCCTTCGCTCGCAAAATGCTCGCTGTGAATCCGTGCCGGGTCGACTCCGAGTCCGACCAACCCTTCGCGCACCGAGTCGATCATCGTGTCCGGCCCGCACACGAAATAGCCATCGACGGCGCGCGCATCGAACAGCTCGCGGCCGAGCACGCCGACCTTCGCGGCATCGAGCCGGCCGTTGAGCACCTCGACGTCCTGCGGCTCGCGGCTCATCAGGAAATACAACGACAGCCGCTGCGGATAGATGTCCTTCAGCGCCAGCAGCTCTTCCGCGAACATGATCGAGGCAGTGGTGCGATTGCCGTAGAACAGCAGGAAGCGACTGGCGGGCTCGTGCCGCAACGCGTTCTTGATGATGCCGAGAATCGGCGTGATGCCGCTGCCGCCGGCGAACGCGCAATACGTGCGCGCTGCTTTGGCGTCGGGCGTCAGGATGAACCGGCCTGTCGGCGGCAGCACTTCGAGCGTGTCGCCGGCGCGCAGATTGCGGCCAAGGTGACCGGACATGATGCCGCGCTCCTGCACCCGCACGCCGATGCGCAGATGACGCTCGTCGGTCGCGCTGCAGATCGAATATGTGCGGCGCTCTTCGTGGCCATCAATCGTCGCGCGGACGCCGATGTGCTGCCCGGGCGAGAAGCGGAACTCATCGCGCAACTCGTCGGGCACGTCGAGCGTCACGCAGACAGCGTCGCTCCCCTCGGCCCGCACTTCGACAATCTTCAATGGATGGTAGGTTAGATGCATTTGAAATATTCGAAGGGCTCGAGGCAACTCGTGCAGCGATACAGCGCCTTGCACGGCGTAGATGAGAACTCACTGACCTTCTGCGTCTGCGGCGACGAGCAACGCGGACACTGCACCGTCGGCTCGCCGAACAGCCGACGCGGGTTCGCCACGGATTCCGCAGGCGGCGCAATACCGTACTCGCGCAGCTTTTCGCGCGCGCTATCGGTCAACCAGTCGCTGGTCCACGGCGGCGCGAGCACCGGGTCGACGCGTACGGATTCGAATCCTGCCTCGTGCAGCCGCGCCTTGATCGATGCCTGGATCACTTCGGTGGCCGGACATCCCGTGTAGGTCGGCGACACGCCGACCGCGATGCCGCGCTCGTGCTCATCGCGCACGTATCGCACGAGACCGAGCTCGATCACATTGAGAATCGGGATCTCCGGATCCGGCACTTCGCTGAGCAGCTGCCAGACCTCGCGCTCCACGGGCGAGCTCGCTACCACTGCGCCCCCGGATAAGTACGCTGCATGACCTGCATCTCGGCGAGCAGGCGGCTCAGATGCTCGCCGTGCTGACCGCGTTTGCCGTGCCACGCATACGCAACGTCGGCGGGCTTCTTCAGCGTCGCTTCTTTCAGCACTTCCTCGACGCGGCTCGACCAACCCGCGGCGAGCGTCGCCGGATCCGGCGCGACACCGCGCGCGACAGCATCCTGCTCGGCCGGACTGGCGACGAACATCTCATGCGTAAAGCGCCACAGCGCATCGAGCGCCGTCTGCACGCGCCGATGACTTTCCTCAGTGCCATCGCCGAGCCGGATCACCCAGCCGGAGCTGAAACGAAAGTGATAGCGCGTCTCCTTGATCGCCTTCGCGGCGAGCTCCGCGAGCTTCGGGTCGCTGGAGCTCTGCAGGCGCTCGAACAGCTCGAGCTGCCATGCATCGACCAGGAACTGACGCACGATCGTGTGGCCGAAGTCGCCGTTCGGCTGCTCGACCAGGCTCAGGTTGAGGAAGTCCTGCGGATCGCGCAGGAACGCGAGATCGTCCTCGCTGCGTCCGCGGCCTTCCGTCTCGGCGACGTGCGTCAGCAGGTAGCGCGCCTGGCCGAGCAGGTCGAGCCCGATGTTGGCGAGCGCCAGGTCCTCTTCGAGCGCGGGCGCATGACCGATCCATTCGCCGAGCCGCTGCGCCAGGATCAGGCTGGTGTCGCCGATGGACAGCGCATAGCTCACAGGTTTTTGACCTCGTCGGGAATGTCGTAGAAGGTCGGGTGCCGATACACCTTGTCCTTCGCGGGCTCGAACAGCGCGTCGGCGTCCGACGGATCCGAAGCAATGATATCGGCGGAGCGCACGACCCAGATGCTCACGCCCTCCTGCCGCCGCGTGTACACGTCACGAGCGGCATCGATGGCCATCGTCGCGTCCGCGGCGTGAATGCTGCCGACGTGCTTGTGCTCGAGGCCCGAGCGCGCACGAATGAAGACTTCGTACAGCGGCCACTGATTCTGTGTCGATTGCGTCATGCTCATGCCGCCTTGGTTTCGCGCAGGCGCCGCTTTCCGGCGTGTGCCAGCGCTGCTTCGCGAACCCAGCGTCCGCCTTCGTGCGCACGCCTGCGCGCTTCGACGCGCTCGCGATTGCACGGACCGTTGCCCTGCAGGATCTGGTGGAACTCGGTCCAGTCGATCTCGCCGAAGCGATAGTGCTCACTGGCTTCGTCCCAGCGCAGGTCGGGATCCGGCACGCGCAGGCCCAGGAATTCCGCCTGCGGCACGGTGATGTCGACGAACTTCTGCCGCAGCTCATCGTTGGTGAACCGCTTGATCTTCCAGCGCATCGATTGCGCGGTGTGCTTCGACGTCGCGTCGTTCGGACCGAACATCATCAGCGACGGCCACCACCAGCGCTCGAGCGCTTCCTGCGCCATGCGCCGCTGCTCCGGCGTGCCGCGCGCCAGCGTCATCATGATTTCGAAGCCCTGCCGCTGGTGGAAGCTCTCTTCCTTGCAGATGCGCACCATCGCTCGCGCGTACGGACCGTAGGAGCACTTGCAGATCGGGATCTGGTTCATGATCGCCGCGCCGTCGACCAGCCAGCCGATCGCACCGACGTCGGCCCACGTCGGCGTCGGGTAATTGAAGATGCTCGAATACTTCGCCGCGCCGGTGAGCAGTTGCTCCAGCAATTCATCGCGCGAGATGCCGAGTGTCTCGGCCGCGCTGTACAGGTACATGCCATGACCGCCTTCGTCCTGCACCTTGGCCATCAGCACGGCCTTGCGACGCAACGTCGGTGCACGAGTGATCCAGTTGCCTTCGGGCAGCATGCCGACGATTTCCGAATGCGCGTGCTGCGAGATCTGCCGGATGAGCGTCTGACGGTAAGCGTCGGGCATCCAGTCCTTCGGCTCGACGCGCTCCTCGGCGTCCACTTTGGCCTGGAAGCGCTGCTCCAGCGCCGCGCGCCCCTCGGCGGTCGTATGCAGGCAATCGGCTCCAAGTGAATCAAGACCTTGCGTATACATCCTGATCTCCGATGCGAAACTCGGCCGAGCTAACCTGACACATCTATTCCGGCATGACAACTTTTTTTGTGTCATTTTAGCGGGACGTATGGACCCCCTCGCACGACGCGCCGAAGCTCTCGTCGCACGCTTTCGCCGGCAGCGTCCGCTGCGCGGCGGCTCGCTGCTGATAACGATCCTTGGCGATGCGATCGCGCCGCGCGGCGGCGTCATTGCGCTCGGCAGCCTGATTGAGCTCGCGCGTCCATTCGGCATCACCGATCGGCACGTGCGCACTGCGATCAGTCGCCTCGCGAACGAGCAGTGGGTCACTTCGCAACGCAGCGGCCGCGTCAGTTTTTACAGGCTCACCACGCACGGACGCGCGCGCTTTGCAGACGCGACTCAGCGAATCTACGCAGCGGCGTCTGCCGAATGGAATGGCGAATGGACGCTGATCATTCTCCCACGGTCCTCGCGCGCGGCGCGCGAGGACCTGCGCGAAGAGCTGACGTGGCTCGGCTTCGGGCAGCTGACGAGCGGCGTGTTCGCGCATCCGACGCATCGCGAAGACTCGGTGCGGGCGCGCCTCGCGGAGCTCGAATCCGCCGGCGAGGTCATCGTGATTCAGCGCGCCGTCGTCGCGCATGCTTCGGACGAGCAACTCGTGGAGATGGGCTGGGATCTGGGTGAGCTGGCGCGGCGCTATCGCCGCTTCATCGAAATGTTTGCGCCGCTGGACGAGGCGCTGACGCGCTCCGTGCGCGCGGCCGGCGAAACTGCTTTCGTTCTGCGCACGCTGCTGGTCCACGAATACCGCAAGATTCACCTGCGCGATCCGCAGTTGCCCGCATCGTTGCTGCCGAAATCCTGGGCGGGCGCGGACGCGCACGCTCTGTGCCGCAACCTCTATGCGAAGGTGTTCGCCGCGTCAGAAGAATTTCTGTCGCAGCGTGTGCAGACGGCGGCAGGCGCCTTGCCGCCGCCCGCGGCGGAAGTGTTCGCGCGCTTCGGCGGACTGCCGCAGCTCTAGTCTTTCCAGCTTTCCAGCCGCTCGACCAGCACCTGCAGGAACCGATTCGCGCGGTGGCCATCCATCACGCGATGGTCGAGCGTCAGCGTCACGTAGCAGCGCGGCCGCACGACGATCGCGTCCGTGCCATTCGCATCGACGACAACAGCGCGCTTCTCCAATTTACCGACGCCGAGAATCGCCGACTGCGGCTGATTGATGACGATGGGTGCCGCGACCAGGCTGCCGCTGACGCCGTGATTCGAGATCGTGAATGTCCCGCCGCGCACATCCGCCGGCGTGAGCTTGTCTTCACGCGCGCGCGCAACCAGATCTGACAGCGCTCGTGCGATACCGAACAGGTCCAGCGACTGCAAGCCGCGCACGACGGGAACGACCAGGCCCTTACCCTCGACTGCCGTGCCGACTCCGATGTCGATGGTCTCGTAGATATCGAGCGCATCCTCCGTCCAGCGGCTGTTCGCTTCCGGCACTTCGCGAATAGCGTCAACGCAGGCCGCGAGAAAGTACGCCGTCAGCGTGAGCGATGCTCCGCGCCGCTCGAAATCCGCCCGATGCTTCGCGCGATGTGCGAGCACCGCGCCCAGATCGACTTCGAAGATCGTCGTGACGTGCGGCGCCGTATGCAGCAGGCTCTCGACCATGCGCTCGGCGATGCGTTTGCGGATCGATGTGTGCGGGACGCTGCGCACCGGGCCCGCCGATTGCGCTGCCTGCGTCTGCGGGCGCGCGGCCGGTGCGGTCGCCGGCGGTTTGCGCGCCACGTGCTCCAGCACATCATCGACAGTGATCCGGCCACCCGCTCCGCTGCCGCGAATGTCGGACGCGTGGACCTTGTGCTCCGAAAGCAGGCGGCGCACAGCCGGACTATTGCGACCGCCCGAAAGCGATGCCGCGTGAGCGGTCAAAGCAGCGGTGGTCACATCATCCACTGCACTTGCTTGCGCCACTTGCTGCGCCGGCGCTGCAGCGGGTTTGACGCCGGCGTCCGACTCCGCGCCCGCCTGTATGCGCCCGAGCAACTCGCCCGGCGCAATCTCGTCCTGCTCCTGCTTGAGGATTTCCGCCAGCACGCCGCCGGCCGGCGCGGGAATCTCGATCGTGACTTTATCGGTCTCGAGCTCGATCAGCGGCTCGTTCTCGACGACGGCGTCGCCGACGGACTTGAGCCAGCGCTGGACCTGCGATCGCGTGCCTTCGGTCTGTTCGCTGGGAGCACGGATTTCGATGGTTGCCGTCATGCTGTCAGATGCTCGCAAGGGTGCGGATCGCGTGCACGATGCGCGCGGCGCTGGGTACTACTGCATCGAGCAGCAGCGGACTATGAGGACTCGGGACGTCGGGCATCGTGATGCGCTCGATCGGTGCATCGAGGTCGAAGAATGCAGCGCGCGCGAGGGTCGCTGCAATCTCGGCGCCAAAGCCCGCCGTCAGATTGTCCTCGTGCACGATCAGGCAGCGGCGCGTCTTGCGGACGGACGCGAGCACGGCCGCGCGATCCCACGGCATGAGCGTGCGCAGATCCAGCAACTCGACGTCGACTGCAGACTCGGCGGCGGCCTGCTCGCAGCGCTCCACCATCGCACCCCAGGTCACGATGGTCAGCTCGGCTCCGGCACGCAGGACGCGCGCCTTGCCGAACGGAATCACATACTCATCGCCGGGATAGGGCCGGCGCGCCCACGCACCATCCAGCATCGCGCGATGCTCGAAGAATATCGTCGGGTCGTTGCCGCGCATCGCCGAGCGCAGCAGGCCGACCGCATCTTCGGCGTTGGACGGCATCGCGACGCGCCAGCCGATCGCGTGCACGAACTGCACTTCGTTCGTCTGGCTGTGCCATGGGTCGCCGCACTTGAAGAAGCCGCCCGGCATGCGCACGACCATGGGCGCCGCGAAGCGATTGTTCGTGCGCCAGCGCATCGTGCCGCAATCGTTCAACTGCTCGACGGCGGGATCGGCGTACTTGCGGAACTGGATCTCCGGCACCGGCATCAAACCCGCGATGGCCATGCCGACCGAGCGGCCGATGATGCCCTCTTCCGACAGGCTGGTGTCGAACACGCGGGACGCGCCGAATTTGTCCTGCAATCCCAGCGTCGCCGCATGGACGCCGCCCTTCCGGCCGACGTCTTCGCCGAACACCACGACGCGCGGGTTCACCGCGAGCTCGTGTTCCAGTGTTCGTCGAATGGCAGTGACCATGTTGATGCGCGCGCCTTCGGCGTGCACGGTCTGCGTTCCTTCGCGCGGCTGGATGCCCTCGCTCAACAATCCGCCCTGCCGCTGCACGTCGGGAGTTCCGTCGGGGCTCACCTCGCTGAATGCATGGCGTGTGACGTTTGCGACGTCGGGCACTGGCCGCTTCTCGACGCTGCCGAGCGCGCGTTGCACGTCTTCGCGCGCACGCGTTTCGAGCGCGCGCCACGCCTCTTCGCTGATCGTCGACGGCACCAGCTGCTCGCGCAGACGCACGAGCGGATCGCGCGAGCGTTCGGCGGCGATCTCGTCCGCAGATTTGTAGGCCTGTGTGTCCTGACCGGAGTGGCCCGAGAGCCGCGGCACGAGCAGTCGTAGCAGCACCGGTCCTTCGCCACTGCGAACGGCAGCAACCGCCTCCGCAATCGTCGCAGCAGCTGCACGCGGATTCGCGCTGTCGCCTTCGAGGATCTTCAGGTTGCGGAACGACGCAAGATTGGCGGCGATGTTGCCGCCGGGCGTCTGGAACTCGGACTTCACCGAGATGCCGTAGCCGTTGTCCTCGAGGAAGAACAGGACCGGCAGGCGCTGCGTCGTCGCAATTGTGAGCGCCGCCCAGAAACCATTGGTCGCCGCCGAAGCTTCGCCACCATGCGCGACAGCGATACAGCCGGCGACGCTCTCATCGCGCAGGACTTGCGCCCGGTATTGCAGCGACTGCGCCCAGCCGATGACCGGCGTGTACTGCGCACCGACGCCGCCGCACGCGGGCAACACACATGCTCCTTCGCGATTCGGCAGGTTGAACACGACGCCGATGTCGCGGCCTTCGCTCACGCTGCCAGAGCGCATCATGGTCGAAGCCAAGGCATCTTCGATCGTCAGTCCGAGCGCCAGCATCAGCGGCCGCGAGCGGTAGTACACACCGACGCCATCGCGTGTGCCGGTCAGCAGCTGGCCCAGCATGGCCTGCGTGACGTCATGGCCGCGCGCGGTGAACTGATAGAGAACCTTGCGCTCCGGCAGGAGGCGCGTTTCCTCGAGCTCGTCGAGGGCGCGGGACACCAGCACGGTCTGCACGACCTGCTGCCAGTCGAGCTGCGGCGCTGGCTCGGGCCGCGTTCTTTCCAGGGCGATTGCTGTCATGGGCGGGCAGCCTAGCGGGGCCGGAGTGGCAAAACTCAACAAACCGCGCTGTCGGCGAGTTCCGTATTGGTGATAAAGTCGATTTATTCGCCAACTTTTAGGGAATATCACCATGCCGCTCGATCGCTACGACGCCGCGATCCTCGACGCCCTGCAGAAGGACGGGCGCAAGCCGATCGTGGAGCTGGCGGACCAGGTCGGGCTTTCCAATACGCCGTGCGCGCGGCGCGTGAAGCTGCTGGAGCAGGCCGGCATCATCCAGGGCTACACGGCGATCATCGATCCCGCGCCGCTCGGCCTGAAGGTGCAGGCGTTCGTGCAGGTCCGGCTGACCCGGCACACCGACGAGAACATCGAGCAGTTCCGGCGCGCCGTCGACGCCATGGAAGAGATCGTCAGCTGCCACGCGATGACGGGCAACTACGACCTGCTCCTTCAGGTGGTCGTGCCGGACCTGGAATCGCTGAGCAACGTGGTGCTGAAGAAGCTGCTGCGCATCCGCTTCGTGCGCGACGTGCATTCGAGCATCGTGCTCAACACGATCAAGCGCTCCGCACGGGTGCCCGTGCGGCATCTGTCAGGCTAATTGCGCAGGAATACGGCGGCGGCGAGCAGCAAAAGCGTGAATGCCTGGAAGCCGACTCGCGCCCACATGAGGCGGGTACTGAAGAGTCGGTCCGTGGCGCCGCCGCCCGACATCGCGAGCAGGCCGAGCGCCATGCTGACGCCGGTGCCGATCAACGCCAGGATGATGATGAGCGTGAGCAGATCCATCGTTATCGTCCCCCAACCCCGGTGCGCGCCGAATATATAATGTCCGCCTCATGACTTCCATTGCCGTCAGCCCAGCAGCAAGCGCCGCGTCGACGCACGGCGGCTATGAGGAGTTGACCGCGCTGTTTGCCGAATGGCGTGACGTCGAGCGTCCTGCTCTGCGTGAGGGCGCGCCGGACTACACCGCGGCGGCGCTGGCCCGCAGGCACGCGCAGCTCAAGGCCTGCCAGTCGCGGCTGCAGGCGATCAACCCCGACGCGTGGCCGATTCCGCAACAGGTCGACTACCAGCTGCTGCGCGCCGAGATGAACGGTCTCGACTTCGACCTGCGTGTACTCAAGCCGTGGGAGCGCGACCCGGCGTTCTACACCCAGGTCAAGACGGAGCAGAGCGACACGCCGGCACATGAAGGCCCGACCAACCACGCGATCATCGAGGTGTGGCAGTACACCTTCCCGCTCTCGCCGTCCGACGCGAGCAGACTCGCGCAGCAGCTGCTGGTCATTCCGCCGTTGCTCGCGCAAGCGCAGCTGAATCTCACCGGCAACGCACGCGATCTGTGGATCGCGGGCACCGGCACGATCAAGACCCAGCGCGCCAATCTGCTCGAGCTCGAGCGGCAGACCACGGACAGCGGACCGGAGCTGAAGCAGGCGATCGTGGCCGCGCAGCAGGCGACATCGCGCTTCATCACGTGGCTCGAGCAACAGGCGCCGTCGAAGAATGGTCCGTCCGGCGTCGGCAAGGAGAACTACACCTGGTGCCTGCGCAACGTGCATCTCGTGCCGCTGACGTGGGATGACGAAGTGATGCTGCTCAAGCGCGAGCTGGCGCGCGCTCATACCGAGCTCAAGCTGGAAGAGCAGCGCAATCGCGGCCTGCCCGCGCTGCCCGTGATCTCGAGCGCCGAGGAATTCCAGCGCCGCGGCAATGCCGCGGTCACGAAGTACATGGACTTCATGCGAGCGCGCAACATCCTGCCGGTGCGCGACTACATGGATCCGGCGATGCGCGCGCATCTCGGCGAGTACGTGCCGGAAGAGCGGCGCAACTTCTTCGGGATCGTGACTCACCACGAGCCGCTGG